>NZ_JBFBBD010000087.1:0-27757 GCF_040689515.1 Streptomyces sp. NPDC051173 | reverse complement strand
GGGTGCGGTGGGCCTCGAAACGCTCGGCCAGCAGCTCTTTCTCCGTCATCTGTCACATTCTCCCGTCGTGATCCGTCAGTGCGTCTTTCTCCGTCCGCCGCCGCAGGCGGACACCGCACAAGACAACCGCAAGCCCCACCCCCACCCGCCCCCGCGAAGCGAGTGGCATTGTTGTACGCCGCGGGGACCCCAAGGGAGGCGGCAATGACCACGGAGACCACACACGCGCCACGCCCCATGCGCGCGGACGCCCGGCGGAACTACGAGCGCCTGCTCGCGGAGGCGCGTACCGCCTTCACCGCGCACGGCACGGACGCCTCGCTCGAGGACATCGCGCGCCGGGCGGGCGTCGGGATCGGGACTCTCTACCGCCACTTCCCCAACCGCACGGCCCTGATGAGCGCCGTCTTCCAGGGCGAGGTCGACGCGCTGCTGGCCCGGTCGCGGGAGCTGCTGGCCTCGCCGGAGCCCTGCCGGGCGCTCGTGGAGTGGCTGCGGACCATCGTGGCGCACGCCAGCACCTACCGGGGGCTCTCGCGCGCCCTGATGGCCGCGCAGAGCGACGAGGGGTCCGCGATGTCGCGGTGCAGCCTGCCGATGCGGGACGCGGGCAGCGAGCTGCTCGCCCGCGCGCAGGGGGCGGGGGCGGTGCGGGCGGACGTCGGCATCGTGGATCTGATGCAGCTGACGAACGCGATCTCCCTGGCCGTCGAGCAGTCGCCGGACGACCCGGAGCTGGCGGACCGGCTGCTGATGCTCACGCTCACGGGTCTGAAGGCGCCCGCGGGCGCCGGACGGGACGGCGGGAACGACGGCCCGTCCGGCGCCTGAGGCGCGTTGGCGTCAGCGCCGCCGGGGCGCCAGGTCCGCCACCCGCGCCGTCGCCTGGTCGCCCAGGGAGACGGCGCTGCGCAGCTGGGGGCCCGGCGGCCCCCCCTGCGCCGGCCCCGGGGGCTGTCCGGGGCCCATCGGGTGCGTACGCCGCTGTCCCGGCAGGGGGACGTCACGGCGGCGGCCGGGCGGCGCGGCCTCGCCCCCGCCGGGGACGCCCGTCGGCCCCGAGCCCGACCCCGCGCCGGGCCCCGCGACCGAGATGTGGACGCCCTGGTCGGCGAGCGCCTGGAGCTCGGTGGCGGCCCGTTCGTCGTGCCCCGGGGGCGCGTCCGTCACCAGCCGCGTGATCACGTCGGTGGGCACCGTCTGGAACATCGTGTCGGTGCCCAGCTTGGTGTGGTCCGCCAGCACCACCACTTCCGCCGCCGCCTGCACCAGCGCCCGGTCCACGCTCGCGGAGAGCATGTTGGACGTGGACAGGCCGCGCTCGGCGGTCAGCCCGCTGCCGGACAGGAACGCTCTGGACACCCGCAGCCCGTGCAGCGACTGCTCGGCCCCGCTGCCCACCAGGGCGTAGTTGGAGCCGCGCAGCGTGCCGCCGGTCATGACGACCTCGACCCGGTTGGCGTGGGCCAGCGCCTGCGCGACGAGCAGGGAGTTGGTGACCACGGTCAGGCCCGGCACGCGCGCGAGCCGGCGGGCCAGCTCCTGCGTGGTCGTGCCGGCGCCGACGACCACCGCTTCGCCCTCTTCGACGAAGCTCGCCGCGAGATCGGCGATGGCCGTCTTCTCCGCGGTCGCTAGATGGGATTTCTGCGGGAAGCCGGATTCCCTGGTGAAACCGCCCGGCAACACCGCACCGCCGTGCCGGCGGTCGAGCAGTCCTTCTGCCTCCAATGCCCGCACATCCCGCCGTACGGTCACTTCGGAGGTCTGGACGACGCGGGCGAGCTCACGGAGCGAAACCGCTCCGTTGGCGCGCACCATTTCGAGGATCAATTGACGACGTTCTGCAGCGAACACGAAACCGACAGTAACGCCAACGACCATCCGTTTTCAGCAGGTTGCAGAATTTTACGGAAGTTGTCCGCTGCGGAACGTATGGCGTGGTATAGGGAACGCCTGGCTCCGCTAAGGGGTGTCTGATGGATCTCCGTGGGGAAGGAGCGGCGTCCGGTGCGTGCTCTCGGCGTGCCGGCCGGAAGCCCTCGTACTGGGCGTACTCGGGTTTTCGGCCGGTGCGGCGAGAGTGCGTGCCGGGCGTCGCGACGCCGCGGAGATCCATCAGACCCCCCTTAGCGCTGGGAGGCGTCCCCGTGCTCGAAGAACGGCAGGCCGGCGTCGGCCACCAGGTCGAGGGCGTCGGCGTCGTCCGGCGGCAGCAGGCTCGCGCTGCCGTCGCCGACGGGCACGATGCCCAGTTCCAGCAGCTCGGACATGGCGGCGGTGCCCGCCATGTCGCGGACCTGGAGCTGGTAGCGGGCCGTGGTGCGGTAGGCGCCGCCGGCGTCGTCGCCGGTGCGCTGGAGGAAGCCGGAGTCGACGAGGAAGGCGACGGCCTTGGCGATGATGCCGGTGGTGGAGCCCGCGAGGCGGCGGGCGTCCTTGGTGGCGCCGGTCGCGCTGCGCCGGGAGTAGACGCGCCACGCGGCCTCCAGGCCGGGGGCGTCGCTGGTGGGGTCGGTGTTCTCGCCCTGCTCGGCGGCCCGTTCCTCCAGCCTGCGGCACGCCTGGCGGACGAAGGCGTCGATGCCGTTGACGGTGACGCGGCCGATGTAGCCGTCGTCGGCGAGGTCCTCGGGGCGGGGGAAGGCCATGGCGGCGACCGCGAGGTGGGCGAGGCCGTGCAGGAAGCGGTCGGCGGAGTCGACGGTCGCGCGGCGGGCATAGTCGCCCATCCGCACGGCGAAGACGGAATCCTCGGCGGCGGTGACGGCCATGCCGGCGCGGGTGGAGACCTCCAAGACGACGAGCCCGAGCCCGGCGGCGACGGCGTCGGCGAGGCGCGCGAACGCGGGGTCGTCGCGGTGGCGGCGCAGCAGCTCGGTGTACTCCGCGTCGCGGGCGGGCTGGAGCTTGGGCTGGAGCCCGAACGCGATCAGCCGGGCGGCGTCGGCCGCGTCGGCGGGGGTGACGTTGCCGCTGGGGGCGGGGGCCGCGCCGGCGGCCGCGGGCTCCGGCTGTGCCGCGTCGTCGATGTCGTACTCGGTCACGGTTGCTGCTCCTGTGAGTGCTGCTGCGGGTTGACGGCCGGTCCGGTGCGGCGGGGCGCCCCGGCGGTCCCGCTCATGACGCCGCCTCACGGTCCGCCGCCATGCCGGCCGCGTCGAGCAGGGCCTTGCCGACGATGAGGTCGGCGCCGCCGAACTCCGGGTCGTCGAGCTCCGTGCCGTCGTCGACGGCGAAGAGGAGGGTCGGCTCACCCTGGCGGTAGGCGGTGCCGACGGGCGGGCTCGCGGCGTGGACGGCCAGGAGGGCGACGAGGTAGGGCAGTTCGGGGTCGTCGCGGCGCGCCTCGGCCAGGAGTCCGGACAGCCGGCGGGGGGCGTCGGCCGGCAGGTCGAGCAGCTCCATGGCGCTCGCGAGCTGCGCCTCGCTGAAGCGGCTGTCGTCGGGGGTGGTGATGAGGTCCGGCTCGGGCATCTCCGCGCCGAGGTGCTCCCGCTCCGCGGGCGGGGTGAGCAGCATCTCGACGAGGTCGCCGACGCGTACGGACGCCGGGGTGCGCAGGCCCGTGCCCTTGGCGAAGAAGGCGTCGGTCACCCGCCCGGCCCGCCCGACGGGGAGCGGCAGCAGGGGGGCGAGGAGCTGGCCGTAGAGGTCGAGTCCGGAGCCGGTGGCGGAGGGGGCGAACGCCTGCCGGTCCTGTTCGGCGCGGAAGAGGGGGCCGGCTTCCAGCAGCCGGGACTGGAGCTGGGTGTGGCGGCGGATGCAGTCCTTGACGATGTCGACGAGCTCGGCGGCGCGGCGCTTGTGCTCGGGGTCCTCCGCCTCGTCGCGTGCCTTGCGGATGTTGGTGAGGATCGCGTTCTCGTGGCGGTAGCGGTCGGCGACGTGGTCGAGCGCTTCGGCGATCATGTCGGGGACGGTGCGCAGCCAGTCGACGGCGCGGACGTTGCGCCGGGTGGCGTCGAGGGTCTTGCGGAGGGTCTCCGCGTACTGCACGGTGCGGTAGCGGGCCTGTTCGGCGGCGAGCTGGGCGTCGGCGAGGCGGCCCCGGCTGATGAGGACCTCCAGCTTCACCTCGGCGGCGATCTGGGCGCTGGTGACGTCGGTGTCGAGGGCTCCGACGAGGACGTTGACCGCTTCGTCGGTGGTGCGCAGGAAGACCGTGCCGCCGTGGCCGGGGACCTCTTCGATGAGCTTGAAGTCGTAGTCGCGGCGGATATACGCGCCGTCGGCGCCGAAGGTGCCGTAGACAGCGCGGAAGCCGCGGTCGACGCTGCCGACGTTGATGAGGTTCTCCAGGACCCACCGGGCGACGCGCTCGTGCTCGGCCGCGGGGCGGCCGGGTGCCTGTGCGCCGACGCGTGGGAGCAGCCGGGACACTATCTGCTCGTGGTCGGCGCCGGTGTCGAAGTCCATGTTGAGCGTGACGAGGTCGATGGCGGCGAGCGCCACCTCGGCCATGGCGTAGCCGCCGTACTCCCCGGCCAGGTTGGCCTTGCGCGCGTCGAGGTCGTGCAGGGGCGCGGTGCAGGCGAGCGCGCGGAGCCTGCGGGCCAGGCCCTCGTCGGCGGCGGGGCCCGGGGCTGGCCGCGAGGGCCCGTTGAGCTGGGGCGGAACGGCCGCCGGGGCTGGAGAAGTCACGTCGCACAGAGTAGGCGGTCACACCGACAACGGACGAAACGGCACGGGTGAAATGCCCGTACCGTCCTAGTGTGTGATGCCGCCGGCCACGCGGATGTCCTGGTCGCGCCCGGCCGCGGTGATCGCGATCACACGCAGCGCCTCGGCCGCGGCGGCCACGGGGAGTGACGGCAGCGCCCGGTCGGTGACCTGTTCCGGCGCGTACGGCACGTGCACGAACCCGCCGCGCAGTCCCGGGTGTTCGGTCGCGGCGAGGTGCATCAGCCCGTAGAAGACGTGGTTGCAGACGAAGGTGCCCGCGGTGTGGGAGAGGGAGGCGGGCAGGCCCGCTTCCCGTACGGCGGCGACGCACGCCTTGACGGGGAGGGTGGCGAAGTAGGCGGCGGGACCGCCCGGGACGACCGGTTCGTCGAGCGGCTGCGCGCCGGCGTTGTCGGGGATGCGGGCGTCGTCCAGGTTGACGGCGATACGTTCGACGGTGACGTCCGGGCGGCCGCCGGCCTGGCCGACGCAGAGCACGACGTCGGGGCGGGTGGCGGCGACGGCCGCGCGCAGGGCGTCGAGGGCGGCGCCGAAGACGCAGGGCAGTCGGGCGGTGCTCAGTTCGACGCCCTGGGGCGGGTGCTCGGCGGCGGCCTGGACGGCCTGCCAGGAGGGGTTGACGGCCTCTCCGCCGAAGGGTTCGAATCCGGTCAGCAGCACTCGGGGCATGGCCGCTCCTCCGCTGGGGTTCGTGGGGGACGTCCGGGTTTCGTGGGCGCCGTCGTGGGGCGCCGTCGGAAGGCGGACTCAGAAGGCGAACAGGGACATGATCACGATGTTGCAGCCGAGCAGGGCGACGGCGGTGGGCAGTTGGGCCTTGATGGGACCGTACTGGTCCTTGAGCTCCAGCAGGGCGGCGGGCACGACGTTGTAGTTGGCGGCCATGGGCGTGACCAGGGTGCCGCAGAATCCGGCCAGCATGCCGATGGCGAGGACGGCGGGCGCGCTGCCGTGCTCCTGCACGACGAGGACGGGCCAGCCGACCGCGGCGGTCATCACGGGGAAGGCGGCGAAGCCGTTGCCCATGACGACGGTGAAGAGGAACATCCCCACGCAGTAGACGACGACCGCGAGATAGAGGGAGTGGTCGGGGAGCAGCGCCGTGGTGATCCTGCGGACCTGGTCGCCGACCCCGGCGACGGAGAAGATCGTGCCGAGGGTGGCGAGCAGCTGCGGCAGCAGCATGGCCCAGCCCATCGTCTCCAGCATGGAGCGCCCGGCGTGCACGGGGGTGGAGAGCTTCCTCTCGCGCAGCAGCACCATGCCGACGGCGAGGGCGACGACGGCGCCGATCCCGAGGCCGAGGATCGTCTCGCTGCCCTTCTGGAGGACGGGCTGCCCGCCCACGGAGAGCTTCTTGACGCCGACGGCGCAGATCAGGGCGACGACGGGGATGGTGAGCGCCGGGACGAAGAGCTTGCCGCCCAGGCGCCGCGCGCTCGCCGCCCGCTGCTCCGGCGTGGTCGTACGGGCCGTGCCGCGGCCGGTGAAGCCGAAGCCGGCGAGGCCCGCCATGACGAGGACGGCGGCGCCCAGGGGTTCGGCGGGTGCCGACTTGTCGGCCACCCAGGTGCCGTAGACGAAGCCGAGGCCGAGCAGGCCCCAGAAGGCGGCGGTGCCATGGCGCTTGGGGTTGGTGCGGTCGGTGAGCATCTGGGCGGCCATCAGCAGGAAGATGGCGCCGACCAGCCAGTAGAACCACTCGGCCTTGATCACTTGTCGGCTCCCACCGGCTTGTCGGACGCCGTGCGCGCCATCGCGTGGGCCAGCGTGCGGTCCAGGCGCAGCAGCCGCCAGCCGTGGACGGCGAGGGCGCACAGGGCGGTGGGCACGGCCCACAGCGCGAGGTCGAGCGGTTCGAGGTGCGTGTGGTAGGTGGTGTTGACGAAGCCGGTGATCAGCAGGATCGAGCCGACGGCCAGGAAGACGTCCTCGCCGAAGAAGAGGCCGACGTTGTCGGCGCCGGCGGCGAAGGAGCGCACCTTCTCTCGGACCTTGTCGGGCAGCGGCCCGTGCCGGCGCTCGGCCGCGCCCTCCGCCATGGGGGCGGCGAGCGGGCGGACGGTCTGGGCGTGCCCGAAGACGCTGTTGAGGCCGAGGGCTGCGGTGAGCTGGCGCAGCAGGAGGTAGCAGGCGAGGAAGCGGCCGGTGGTGAGCGAGCCGAAGCGGGATATCAGGCGGCGGGCCTGTTCCTGGAGGCCGTGGCGCTCCAGGAGGCCGATGACCGGGAGGGTGATCACGAAGATCGTCACCGAGCGGCTGGAGGCGAACCCCTCGCCGAAGGCGGCGAGGACGCGCTGGGGCGACAGGCCGCCGAGGAGGCCGGTGGCGATGCCGGCGCCGCCGACCACCAGCAGGGGATTGCGCCTCGTGGCGAAGCCGATGACGACCACGAGGACGCCGAGGAGAACGATCATGCGCCCTGCCTTCCGGGTGCCCGGACCTCATTCGAGCGAGTGAGGCAACTGGCGAGGAGGCTAAGATATTGTTCAACAATCCTCAAGAGGCTTGACTCACGATTCCGCGACGCCCGGCCGGTCCGATCCGCTCTTGCACCCCGCACCCCGCACCCCGCACGCCCCGGCTCCGCATCGCCCGTCACACCCGTCGAACCATGGGGGACGCCATGGCCCTGTCCACCGCCCAGCGCGTGGCCGACACGCTCCGCGACCGCATCGAGGGCGGCGGCCTGCCGCCCGGCACCCAGCTGTCGGAGGAGGCGCTCGGCCGCGAGCTCGGGGTCTCGCGTAACACCCTGCGCGAGGCGTTCCGGCTGCTCGTCCACGAGAGCCTGGTCGTGCACCGGCTCAACCGCGGCGTCTTCGTCCGGGTCCTGGAGCCCGCCGACGTCACGGACATCTACCGCGTGCGCGCCGCCCTGGAGACCGCCGGTGTCCGGGCCGCCGCGAGCGCCGCGCCCGCCCTGCGCACCGCGGTCGCCGGGGCCGTCGCCCGGGGCGAGCGCGCCGCCGCCGCGGGTGACTGGCCGGAGGTGGCCTCGGCCGACCTCCGCTTCCACCGGGCGCTCGCCGCCCTCGGCGGCAGCGCCCGCATCGACTCCGCGATGGACCGGCTGCTCGCCGAACTGCGCCTGGCCTTCCACACGATGCCCTCGCCCCGCCGCTTCCACGAGCCGTTCCTGCTGCGCAACCGCTCGCTCGCGACGCTGCTGGAGAACGGCGACCACGGCCGCGCCGAGGCCGAGTTGACCACCTATCTGGATGACGCACGCCGGCTCATCCTCGACACGATGCGGGAGGCTTCCTCATGACCGGCCCCATGACCGGACTCACGACCGGACCGGAGCACGACACCGGCACCCGCCCCGCCCTCGACCTCAACGCCGACCTCGGCGAGGGCTTCGGCCGCTGGCACCTGACCGACGACGAGGCCCTGCTGTCGGTCGTCACCAGCGCCAACGTCGCCTGCGGCTTCCACGCGGGCGACCCCTCCACCATGCGGCGGGTGTGCGAGCGCGCCGCGGAACTCGGCGTCCGCATCGGCGCCCAGGTCTCCTACCACGACCTCGCAGGCTTCGGGCGGCGCGCCATGGACGTGCCCCCGGACGAGCTCGCCGACGAGATCACCTATCAGATCGGCGCGCTGCGCGTCTTCGCGCGGGCGGCCGGTTCGGACGTCAGCTATGTGAAGCCGCACGGCGCGCTCTACAACCGCACGGTCGCCGACGCCGAGCAGGCGCGCGCCGTCGTGGCGGGCGTGCTGCGGGCGGGCGGCGCCCTGCCCGTACTCGGCCTGCCCGGCTCGCGGTTGCACGAGGCGGCGGCGGAGGCCGGACTGCCGGTCGTCACCGAGGCGTTCGCCGACCGCGCGTACACCGCCGCAGGGACGCTCGTCCCCCGCCGCACGCCCGGCGCCGTGGTCCTCGACCCCGAGGCGGTCGTCGCCCGGTCGGTGCGGATGGCCCGCTCGGCCACCGTCACCGCCCTCACCGGCGAGGACGTGACCGTACGGGCCCGCTCGCTGTGCCTGCACGGTGACACCCCCGGCGCCGCCGACACCGCCCGCCGGGTACGCGCCGCCCTGGAGGCCGCGGGCGTGCGGGTGGAGGCGTTCGCGTGAGCGCGCCCGCCATGGAGCTGCGCGCCCTGCCCGTCGGGCGGCACGCGCTGCTCGTGGAGGTCGCCACCGGCGACGACGCCCAGGCGCTCCACGCCGAACTGCTGCGCCGCCGCGCCGCGGGCACCCTCCCGCCCGTACGCGAGATCGTCCCCGCGGCACGCACCGTCCTGCTGGACGGCCTGGCGGAGCCGCGCGCCCTCGCCGCGGACCTCGCGCGCTGGAACGTGCCGCCGCTCGCGGCCGCCGAGGGCACCCCGGTGGTCCTGCCGGTCCGCTACGACGGCGAGGACCTCGCCGAGGTCGCGGCGCTGTGGGGCGTCGCGGAGGAGGAGGTCGCGGAGATCCACTCCGGCCTCGAATTCCGGGTGGCGTTCTACGGGTTCGCGCCCGGCTTCGGCTATCTGACCGGGCTTCCGGAGCCGCTGAGCGTGCCGCGCCGGGCCACCCCGCGCACCGCCGTCCCCGCCGGGTCCGTCGGCCTGGCCGGCTCGTACACCGGCCTCTATCCGCGCTCCTCCCCCGGCGGCTGGCAGCTCATCGGCCGCACGGACGCGGTGCTGTGGGACGTCGCGCGCGAACCGGCGGCGCTGCTCTCGCCCGGCACGCGCGTGCGCTTCGAGGTGGTCGCGTGAGCGGCGCCCTCGCCGTCGTCCGCCCCGGTGCCCTGACGACCGTCCAGGACCTCGGCAGGCCCGGCCGCGCGCACCTCGGCGTGGGGCTCTCCGGCGCCCTCGACCGGCCCGCGCACCGGCTCGCCAACCGCCTCGTCGGCAATGCCGCGGAGTGCGCCACGCTGGAGACCACCGTCGACGGCTGCGCGGTGCGAGCGGACCGGGCGGTGACCGTGGCGGTGACGGGCACGCCCTGCGCGGTGCGGGTGGACGGCCGCCCGGTGGCGTGGGGCGCGGCCGTGCGGGTGCCCGCGGGCGCCGTCCTGGACGTCGGTCCCGCCGTCGGCGGGGTGCGCGCGTACGTGGCCTTCGGCGGCGGTGTGGCCGTGCCGCCCGTGCTCGGCAGCCGCTCCCGGGACCTGCTGTCGGGCCTCGGGCCCGAGCCCCTTGCGGACGGGGCGACGCTGCCCCTCGGCACGCCCCAGGGGTCCTCCGAGGGCGCGGACGCGATGCCCTGGGCCGGCCCGCCGGCCGGCGGTCTGGTCCTCCCGCTGGTGCTCGGCCCGCGCGACGACTGGTTCACCGCCGCCGCGCGGCGCACGCTCTCCGGCGGCGGTTACCGCGTCTCCCCGGCGAGCAACCGCATCGGCCTGCGGACGGAAGGGCCCGCCCTGGCCCGCGCCCGGGACGGTGAACTCCCCAGCGAGGGGATGGTTCTCGGGGCCGTCCAGGTCCCCCCGGACGGGCGTCCGGTGGTCTTCCTCGCCGACCACCCGACGACCGGCGGCTATCCCGTCGTCGGCGTCGTCCCCGAGCCGGCGCTGGCCGCGGCGGCGCAGGCCGCGCCCGGCACACCCGTGCGCTTCGTGCCCGTACGCGCCTGAGCGCGGCCGGAGGGCCGGGCCGGCCCTCCGGCCGCCGTGGCCGCTGTGGCTGCCGTCAGCAGTGGCCGCGTCAGTCGATGCCGCGGATGATGTGCGACTCCGGGTCGACCTCTTCGGCGGTGGTCTCGGGTGTCTCCCGTGGCGCGGCGCGGCGGGCCCCCACGGTCTCCTCCAGGCCCTCCGACCGGCCCGGCATGTGGTCGCCCTGCGTCTTCAGCTGTTCCACGACGGCTTCCTTTCGCACGCTGTTCCCCTGGTCCACCCGAGGGCGCCACCGGCTCACGCGTCCGGAATGCGATGCCCGGGTTCCCCAGCGTGACCTGTCGAAACAGAAGCCACCACATCGGATATAGCCAGATATGAACTACCTCCATTCAGGTGGCAAAAGGGGACATCGGCGATAAAATGCAGGCAGGTCCGAACTGACACTGAAAGAAGAAGGTGGCTGACGTGACCGCCCCGACCTCACCCCGGATCGAACACCACCCGGACATCCTGGCGCTCCGCGCCCACTCCGAGGAGACGACCAGCACCCCCGTCGCGCAGGGCGTGGAGGCCCTCGCCCTGCTGTGCGGCGTCTATCTCGCCGCCTCCCCCTGGATCGCCGGCTTCAGCGGCGCGACGACCCTCGCCGTCAACAACCTCATCACCGGCGTCGCCTTCGCCTGCCTCGCCGGAGGCTTCGGACACGCCTACGAGCGTACCCACTCCATGAGTTGGGCCGGGCTCTGCATCGCCGCCTGGACGATCGTCTCGCCGTGGGTCGTCGCCGGGCACGCGTTCGCCACGCGCGCCGTCGTCAGCAACGTCATCGTGGGAGCGGTGGCCTGTCTCGCCGCGCTGGCCCTGGCCGGCCTCGGGATGTCGCGCACGGCAACGGCGCGGCCGGGACTGCGGCGACGCTGAGCAGCGGGGCGGAAGCGCCGGGTGAGCGCACCCCCGGTGCCGCAGCCCGCCCGCTCCGCCTCCGCTCCCGGTGTCCAGGCAGGACCAGGCCGATTCCAGGCCGATTCCAGGCCGGTCCCGCCGCCCGCACCCCGGGTGGCGGGGCCTTCGCGCGCGCATCACACGCCCCCCTTCACGCCGTGGCCCTCCTCTACACCAGCCGACCGGTCACCGTGAAACGGGCGTTCACCCCTGGGAATGAAAACCCGGCCGATCTTCGGAATTGATGACTCCGCCGGACGGGAACGGGCAATGTTCCCCTCTCCCTGGTCACTCCCATCCCAAGAGGTGCGCGCCATGACGACCGTACGAGCCGCCGTGTTCGAGCAGTTGCGGGCCCGTGGAGTGACCACCGTCTTCGGCAACCCCGGCTCCACCGAACTCCCCTTCCTCCAGGACTTCCCCGACGACTTCCGCTACGTCCTCGGCCTCCAGGAGGCCGTGGTCGTCGGCATGGCCGACGGGTTCGCGCAAGCCACCGGGACCACCGCGCTCGTCAATCTGCACACCGCCCCGGGCGTCGGCAACGCCATGGGCGCGATCATCAACGCCGCGGCCAACCACACCCCGATGGTGGTGACGGCCGGACAGCAGGTGCGGGCCATGGTGACCATGGAGGCGCTGCTGACGAACGTGGACGCGACGCTGCTGCCCAGGCCCGCCGTGAAGTGGGCGTACGAGCCGCCCCGCGCCCAGGACGTGCCCGCGGCCCTCGCCCGCGCCTTCCACATGGCCGAAACCGCTCCCCGGGGCCCGGTGTTCCTGTCGCTGCCGATGGACGATTTCGACGTCGAGCTCGACGCGGCGGAGACCGCCGCCGCACGCCAGGCAGCGCGCCGCCACGTCACCGACGCCACCGCGGCCGACGGACCCGCGGTCGAGGCGCTCGCCCGGCGGCTCGACGCGGCGGTCAACCCGGTGCTGGTGACCGGCGGTTCCGTAGACGCCGAGGGCGCCTGGGACGCGGCCGTGGCGCTCGCCGAGCGGCGGGGCCTGCCGGTGTGGGCCTCCCCCGTCGAGGGGCGGGTGGGCTTCCCGGAGGACCACCCGCACTACCGCGGCGTGCTGCCCCCGGCGCTCGCACCGCTGGCCAAGACCCTGGAAGGGCACGACCTGGTCCTGGTGGCGGGGGCGCCCGTCTTCCGCTACTACCCCTACGTGGCCGGGCCGGTGCTGCCCGAGGGCGCCGAACTGGTGCTGCTCACCAGCGATCCCGGCGAGGCCGCCCGCGCCCCGGTGGGCGACGCGCTCGTCGCGGGCCTGCGGCCCACGCTGGAACGGCTCACGGAGCTCGTACGGAAGGCCCCCCTCCCCGAGCACGACCCCGCGCCCCGGCAGGAGCCCCCGGCGCAGGCGCCCTCCGAGCCCATGTCCGCGGTCACCGCCCTCGCCGCCGTCGCGAGCGCCGCCCCGCCGGACACCCTGTGGGTCAACGAATCCCCTTCCAACCTCCAGGCGTTCCGCGAGCTGATCCGCGTGGGCAGGCCCGGCTCCTTCCTCACCACCACCGGCGGCGGGCTGGGCTTCGGCCTCGCCGCGGCCGTCGGCGCGCAGCTCGGGCGGCCGGAGCGGCCGGTGGTGGCGGTGATCGGCGACGGCTCCGCGCAGTACGCCATCACCGCGCTGTGGACCGCGGCCGCCTGCCGGGCGCCGGTCACCTTCGTGGTCCCCGCGAACCGCGAGTACGCGATCCTCAAGTGGTTCGGGCGCTTCGAGAACACCCCCGGCGTGCCCGGTCTGGACCTCCCGGGGCTCGATCTGTGCGCCCTCGCCCGCGGTTACGGCGTGACCGCGCACCGCGCGACGGACGCCGCGCACCTCGCCGAGCTGGTCGCCGCGGCCACGGCCGCCGGCACCGGTCCCGTCCTGATCGAGGCGCCGGTCACCACCGTGCCGCCGACCCTGTGACCCGTCCCCTCCGCTCCGCCCGCCCCACCTGTGCCTGAACGTGCCCTGGAGTTGCCCATGACCGTATCCGTCGAGAAGCCGCTGCTCGCGGCGCTGGCCGAAGCGCTGCCCGAGGGCGCCGTGCTGACCGGGGACGACGAACTCGCCCCGCACAGCCGGGACGCGGCGCCCTTCAGCGAGGCGGGCAGACCCGCGGTCCTGGTGCGCCCCGAGACCGTCGAGGAGGTCCAGCACGTGGTGCGCACGGCACGCGCGTACGGCGTCCCGGTCGTCCCGCAGGGCGCGCGCACGGGGCTGGCCGGTGCCGCGAACGCCGTCGACGGCTGCCTGTTGCTGTCCATGGTCGGGATGAACCGCGTCCTGGAGGTCGACACGGCGAACCGGCTGGTGCGCTGCGAGCCCGGTGTCGTCACCGCGGACCTCGCGGCGGCGGTCGCCGGGCACGGCCTGTGCTATCCGCCGGACCCGGCCTCCTGGGAGCGCTGCACCATCGGCGGCAACATCGCCACCGGCGCGGGCGGGCTGTGCTGCGTGAAGTACGGGGTCACCGCCGACTACGTCCTCGGGCTGACCGTCGTCCTGGCCGACGGCGAGGTGCTGCGTGTCGGCCGGCGCACGGTCAAGGGCGTCGCCGGTTACGACCTGACGCGGCTGTTCGTCGGCTCCGAGGGCACCCTGGGCGTCATCGTCGAGGCCACGCTGGCCCTGCGGCCGCCCCCGCCGCCCGCGCTGGCGCTGCTCGCGCGGTTCCCCTCGGCCACGGACGCGGGCGAGGCCGTGGCGGCGATCATCCGCGCGGGGCACGTACCGTCCGCCCTGGAGCTCATGGACCGTACGACCACCGAGGCGGTCGCGGCGCTGGGCCACCCGCTGCTCAAGGGCGGCGCGGCGGCCACGCTGATCGTGGCGAGCGACGCGCCCGACGCCGCCGATGCCGTGCGGGCGATGGCCGTGCTGTGCCAGGAGGCCAAGGCGCTGTCCGTCACGGCCGCCGCCGACGGCGAGCAGTCCCGCGAGGTCCTCGACGCCCGCCGGATGGTGCTGCCCGCGGTCAGCGCCCGGGCGGCGCGACTGCCCGGTGATGTCACGGCGTTCATCGAGGACGTGGCCGTGCCGCGCGCCCGGCTGGCCGGGCTCATCGACCGGATCGAGCACATCGCCGACGAGTACGGCCTCTACATCTCCACCGTCGGCCACGCCGGCGACGGCAATCTCCACCCCACCGTCGTCTTCGACCGCTCCGACCCGGACGCCGTCCGGCGGGCGCGGGAGGCGTACGACGCGATCATGGCCGCCGGGCTGGAGCTGGGCGGCACCATCACCGGCGAGCACGGCGTCGGCACCCTCAAGCGCGACTGGCTCGCCCGTGAACTGCCGCCCCGCAACCTGCGGTTGCAGCAGGACGTCAAACGGCTGCTCGACCCCGAGGGGCTGCTCAACCCGGGGAAGGTCCTCGCATGATCCACCTCTACAGCACCACGGACGTCGGCACGGAGCGCGACACCGCGCTGCCCACCGCGTCCGCGGGCGAGAACCTGCGGCTCGCCGTCGTCTACCTCCTGCCCAACTACCTCAAGGGCGTCTTCCGGGGCCGGCCCCGCGTCGCGGCGCTGGTCGCCCGGCTGGACGCCGGCCGGCACGCCGTGGACACCATGCGGCGGATGCGCCGCCGGCACGGCCGCGGTCCGGTCATGGTGCGCGGCACCTCCGGGCCGACCCTGCTCGTCCTGGACGCGGAGGACGCGCGGCAGGTGCTGGCCGGGCCGGTGGAGGTGTACGCGGTGGACACCTGGGAGAAGGTGACCGGCTTCGCGGGGGTGCAGCCCGACGCGCTGGTCGCCTCGCACGGCGGGCAGCGGACGGTCCGCAGGGCGTTCAACGACTCTGTCCTGGACGCGGGTTGTCCCGTGCACCGGCTCGCGGACCACTTCCTGCGGGTCGTCGGCGAGGAGGCCGCGGCCCTGCTCGGCCCGCGCGCGCTCGCCGGGCTCGACACCGCCGCGTTCCGGGAGCGGTTCGACCGTGTGGGGCGGCGCTGCTTCCTGGGCGAGGCCGCCGCGGACGACGAGGAGTTCTCCCTGCTGCTGGGCGAGTTGCTCGCCGAGGCCAACTGGATGGGTGCCCGGCGCTGGCGCGCGGCCCGCGCCCGCCGCACCAGGCGGCGCATGATGCAGCGCCAGGCCCGCTATCTGGCGGAGGCCGACCCGCGCAGCCTGACCGGGCTGTTCGGCGGCGCGCCCCGGGGGCCGGAGACGGCTCCCGAGGCCCAGGTCTCGCACTGGTTCATGGCGCTGACGGTGGTGCAGTCGGCCACCGTGCAGGCGCTGGCCCTGCTCGCCACGCACCCCCGGCACCACGAGCGGGCCCTGACGGAGGTCGAGGCCGCCGACCGCAAGCACGGCCCCCGCACAGTGGCCGGCTTCTGCGACATGCCGTACGTCCGCGCCTGCGTCCAGGACGCGGCACGTCTGTGGGCGCCCGTGCCCAGCCTGATGCGGCGGACGACGGCGGAGACGCGCTGGCGGGGTGCGGTGGCGCCGGGAGGTGTCAACGTCCTGGTGCCCGCGGGCTTCCACGCGCGCGACGGCGAACGGATCGACTACGCCCACCGGTTCGCGCCGGAGAAGTGGCTCGACGGCACGGCGGAGAACGACTGGGCGATCAGCCCGTTCAGCCGGGGCGAGGCGCAGTGCAGCGGCATGGAGCTGGGGCTCCAGCTGGCCACCGGCTTCGTCGCGGAAATGCTGCGCGGCGGCGAACTCGCCGTCTCCGGCGTCCGCCTGAGCCCGTCCCGTCCCCTGCCGCTCACCTTCGACACGACGCACCTGCGCATCGGCGTCCGCACGACGGCACGCCCGGCCGGGGAGGGGGAGGGCGCATGACGGCAGAGAACGCTGAGACCGCTGAGAACACCGAAAGCACGGTCCCGGCCGAGGAGCCGGAGGCCGTAGCGGAGCCCGTGACCCCGGATCCCGTGACCCCGGCGGCCGCTCCCGAGGTGCCGGAGCGGCCCGTGCCGGAGGAGCCGGCGTCGCGGTCCCTCACGCCGGAAGCGCCTGAGGAGCCCCCCGCCCTCGACACCGCGGAGCTCGCCGTCCTCGCCCGGACGCTCAGTGAGGCCGCCGGGATCGTGCGGGAGGCCGGGCGGGCCGTGACCGCCGTGGCCACCGACCCCGCGCTGCTCAGGTCGGTGGGCCGGTCGCCGCGCAGCGGTGCCCGCGCGGTGGGCGCCCTGGCCCGTACGCTCGTCGACCCGGCCGGGCTCGGGTACGCGCCCGACGGCGGGCGGGTGGGCCGGGCCGCCTGGCTGGGCGGGGTGCTCACCAGCAGGCGGAGCCTGGCGCTGGACGTGGCGGTGGCCGCGCTCAAGCTGCGGATCCGGCTGTGCGCGGTGCGGCACCCGGAGTTCGTCGAGGAGGGCCCGGTGCGGCGGCTGCTGATCGCCATCGACGCCGACCGGCAGCTGCTGGCCCTGCGCATCCTCCGGCAGAACGTCCGGGCGCAGGGCGCCCAGCGCGCCCTGGCCGCGCTCGCGCCCGCCTTCGCCGAGGTGATGGCGTGGAACGCGCTGGTGGACGAGAACCCCTTCAACGACAAGGCGGCCTGGTGCATCGTCACGGGCACCCGGGCGGACGGCGATCCGCTGCTCGGCATCGGCATCGGGGCCTGGGCCCGCTGGGACCGGGGTGCGGGTCGGGCCGTGGCCGAGCCGCCGGACCCGGAGTTCCTGGCGGGGCTGGACCACGACAGCGGCATCAGCGGCCGGCTGCGGAACCTCGCCGCCCTCGGCAACGACGGCCGGGTCCTCGTCCAGCGCGTCACCGGTCCCGACGGCATCACCCGCTATGTGGCGCTGCTGCCCGGCATGGCCTTCGGCCTGCCGCGCAACCCCACCCCGCAGGACCTGGTGGGGGCCGTCACAGGGGTGGGCCGCAACGACTCGCCGTACACGCGGGCCGTGCGCAAGGCCCTCGCGCTGACCGTGCCGGACGGCGCGGAGGTCGCGCTGATCGGGCACAGCCAGGGCGGGGTCACGGCCATGAGCCTGGCCGAACTCCCCCAGGTCACCGACCGATGGCGGCTGACGCACGTCGTCGCCGTCGGTTCGCCGATCGACTTCAAGCGCCCGCGCGACCCGCGGACCCAGGTCGTCAGCATCGTCAACGAGCACGACGTGGTGCCCAGTCTGGAGGGCCGCAGCCCGGTGTCGGTCTTCCCGCTGCCCGCCGGCTGGCTGGAGATCACCTGGGCGGACCCCACGCACGACTTCCCGCAGTGCCACAACGTCGACGTGTACGCGCAGGGGCTGGACAAGGTGGTCCCGGAGGCGCGGGACCAGGTCGACGAGCTGCTCGCGCCGTACCGCGGCCGGGTGGAGGAGACCGTCGTCCTCCGGCTCCACGACCGCTGACCCCCGCCGCCCGCACGGATCCCCCGGCCCCGATCACCCTGATGGAGAGCTCTTTCGATGACGCCCGTCCCGCGCCCCCGCCGCGAGTGGCACTCCCTGCCGTTCCCGCTCGCGCTCCTGGAGATCAAGAGACAGCGGGAGTTGCTGCGCGCGCACAATCTGCACGACACCTACGGCGCGGGCGGCGAGCGGCCCCGCACGCCGAGCCCGGAGCTGCTGCCGTACCGCAGTTACGACGGTTCGGGCTATGACCCGGCCGACGTCGACATGGGCCGGGCGGGCACCCGCTTCGACCGCAACTGCGCGCTGCCGCAGACCTTCCCGGAGGACGAGGAGAAGGGGCTGTTCAGCCCCGGTCCGCGCGAGGTGAGCAGGCGGCTGCTGGCCCGCCGGGCGGGCTTCCGGCCCGCGCCCGGCCTCAACATGCTGGCGGCGGCGTGGATCCAGTTCCAGAACCACGGCTGGTTCAGCCACGGCGACAACCGCGTGGACGCACCGCTGGACGTCCCGCTCGCGGCGGACGACGACTGGCCGGCCTGCCCGATGCTCGTACGCCGCTCCCGCCCCGACCCGGTGCCGCACACCGACCCGACGCGCCCGCCGACCTACGAGAACACCGTCAGCCACTGGTGGGACGGCTCGCAGATCTACGGTTCGAGCGAGGAGCGGTGCCGGTCCCTGCGGACCGGTGAGCGCGGCAAGCTGGCCGTGGCGGGCGGGCGGCTGCCCGACGAGGTGCGGCCGGGCCTGTCCGGCATCGACCTGACCGGTTTCAACGACAACTACTGGGTCGGGCTGTCCCTGCTGCACACGCTCTTCGCCAAGGAGCACAACGCGATCTGCGACCGGATCGCGGCCGCGCACCCCACCTGGGACGACGAGCGCCTCTTCCAGACGGCCCGGCTGGTCAACGCGGCGGTCATGGCGAAGATCCATACGGTGGAGTGGACCCCCGCGGTGATCGACCGGCCGGTGACCCGGGCGGCGATGCACATCAACTGGTACGGCGTGCTGCCCGCCCGGGTGCGCGGCCGCGTCGGGCGGTTCGGCAGGGGGGAGACGGCCTTCGGGATCCTGGGTTCGCCCACGGACCACCACACGGCCCCGTTCTCGATGACCGAGGAGTTCGTGACCTCCTACCGGCTGCATCCGCTGATCCGGGACGAGTACGCCATCCACTCGCACCGCACGGGCGCGCTGATCGAGCGCACGGACTTCGAGCCGCTCCAGGCGCTCGCGACCCGGGAGGCGGTGGACCGCTGGGGCTGGTCGGACCTGCTGTACTCCTTCGGCATCATGAACCCCGGCGACATCACCCTGCACAACCACCCGGACTGTCTGCGCGATCTCTCCCGGGTCTCCGGGGAGCGGGTCGACCTGGGCACGGTGGACATCCTGCGCGACCGCGAGCGCGGCGTCCCCCGCTACACCGCCTTCCGCGCGGCCCTGCACCGGCCGCCGGTGACCGACTTCGAGGAGCTGACCGGCGGGAACGTGGGGCTGGCGGCGGAGCTGCGCGAGGTCTACGACGGGCGGCTGGACCGCGTCGACACCATGGTCGGGATGTACGCCGAGCCCCGGCCGCGCGGCTTCGCGTTCAGCGACACCGCGTTCCGGGTCTTCGTGCTGATGGCGTCCCGGCGGCTGAAGAGCGACCGCTTCTTCACCACGGACTACCGGCCGGAGATCTACACCCCGGAGGGCCTGGAGTGGATCGACCGCACCGGGATGACCGACGTCCTGCTGCGCCACCACCCGGAGCTGGCACGCCCCTTGCACGGGGTGCGGAACGCGTTCTCGCCTTGGCGGATGCTGCGACCCGGAGGGATCAACTGATGGAGCGGAACGAGACGGGCGCCGCGCCCTGGTCGCGGCCCGTCCGCGCGGAGGCCACCCACCTGCTGGACCAGGCGCGCCGGCTGCGCGCGGGCGCGATGACCGTGAGCCTCCCCGATCCGGAGGGCGCGGCGCTGCGCAAGCGGATCCTCGGTCACGCGGAGCGCGCGGAGGCCGCGGCGCGGTCCCTGGAGCGGGCGGCGGACGCGCTGGCGGATCACGAGAGAGTGCTGTCCGCGCTGGAGCGCAGGCGCCGTGAGAACGGCGGGGCGACGCAGATCGAGTGACGCCGAGGGGCACGAACGCAGGGCGGGCCGGAGGATCCGGCCCGCCCTGCGTCATCGGGACACGCGTCCCGGCCGTGTCACCCGGTCCGCGCGTACCACCGCTCGTCCCGCAGCTCCGCGAGCCCCTGGCCGGCGAAGCCGGTCACGTGTTTGAGTACCGTGCGCGCCTGATAGCCCACCGCCTCGGCCAGCTCCTCCAGGGACGCCCCCGCGGCGCCGTACGTCCGCAGCCCCTCCCACGTACGGGCCATGTGCCTGCCGAGCTCGGGGACCACCACCGGGCGCGGCGGCGCCGTCGTGGCGCGAGGCCGTGGGGTGCGGTTGACCTTGCGATGCCGGCGGCCCTTCTGGCGCTTGCTCATGGATGTACCACTGCTCCGTCCCGTAGAGGATCGTCTCCGTGACGACAACTCGGCGCGGCGGCGGGCGGTTACGGCCGTTCCACCGGGTGTGCGAGACATCACGCACCGCGAGCGGCCGGACCACCTCCGAGGGGCGCCAGGGAGGTATGTGACGCTTGGGGCGTGCGCATACTGATTGTCGAGGACGAGGTGGGGCTCGCCGATTCGCTCCGCCGGGGGCTGGCCGCCGAGGGTCACGTCGTGGACGCCGTCCACGACGGGCCGCGCGGCCTGGAGGCGGCGCTCACCGGGGCGTACGACGTGATCGTGCTCGACGTGATGCTGCCGGGGCTGAACGGCTACGAGATCTGCGGCCGGCTGCGCAGGCTGGGCCAGTGGACGCCGGTGCTGATGCTCACCGCCAAGGACGGGGAGTACGACGAGGCGGAGGGGCTCGACGCGGGGGCGGACGACTATCTGTCCAAGCCGTTCTCCTTCGTGGTGCTCAAGGCCCGGCTGCGCGCGCTCGGCCGCCGCGGGGGCGCGGAGGCGCCGCGCCTGCTGAAGGCGGGCGACCTCGTCCTGGACACGGCGGCGCGGGCCTGCCGGCGCGGGGAGCGGGAGATCGAGCTGACCGCGCGGGAACAGTCCGTGCTGCGCTGCCTGATGGCGAGCGCCGGGCAGGTCGTGGCCAAGCGGGACGTCCTCGACGAGGTCTGGGACTCCCCCGCCGACACCGACCCGAACATCGTCGAGGTGTACGTCTCCTCGCTCCGCAGGAAGATCGACGCCCCCTTCGGCCGCCGGGCGATCATCACCGTGCACGGCGCGGGCTACCGGATCGCGCCCGACGGTGGCTGACGCCGCTCACCGGTCCCGGCTGCTGCCCCGCACCGTCCGCGGCCGCGCCGCCGCGGCGGCCGCGCTGGCGATGGCGCTGGTCCTGGGGGTCGGCGGCAGCTGGCTCTACGCCGTGCTGCGCACCAATCTGCTGGACGACACCAACGGCCGCACCGAGCTCGCCGCCCGCGAGGTGGCCGCCCAGGGGGACGCGGGCCGGCTGCCCACGCTGCTCGCGGCGCCCCGGGCGGGCGTCGACGTCGTCCTGGTCCTGGACGCGCGCGGCGAGGTGGTCGCCACGACCCGCCCGTCCGCGGGGCCGCTCGCCCGTGAGTTCCGGGCGCTGCGCCCGCCGCCGGGGCAGGACGTGGCCTCGCGCATCCTGCCGGGTTCGCGGGCGATGGGCGGGGAGCGCGGTGACGTGGTGGTGGTACGGGCCCCGGCGGGCGGGCAGGAGCGCTACGTCTACGCGTTGACGGTCCTCAACGACGTGGACGGCGCCACGCACGCGATCGCCCTGGGCCTGCTCGCGGGCTCCCCGCCGCTGATCGCCCTGGCCGCGCTCATCGCGTGGGCGGTGACCGGGCTGGCGCTGCGGCCGGTGACGACGATCCGTACGGAGCTCGCGGCGGTCACCCCGCGCGGGCTGGACCGGCGGGTGCCGGAGCCCGCGGGCGGCGACGAAGTGGCGCTGCTGGCCCGCACGGTCAACGCCACGCTGGACCGGCTGGAGCAGGCGGTGGGCCGGCAGCGGCAGTTCGTCGCCGACGCCTCGCACGAGCTGCGCAATCCCGTCGCTGCGGTCCGCTCGCAGCTGGAGGTGGCGCTTGCGGCCCCCGGCGGTCCGACGGAGGAGTCCGTGCGGGCCGCGCTGGCGGAGACCGTACGGCTCCAGCGGGTGGCCGCGGACCTGCTGCTCCTGGCGCGGCTCGACGCGCGGGTGCCCTCGGCCGGGGAGCCGGTGGACCTGGCCCTGCTGGCCGCCGAGGAGGCCGCGCGGCGGCCTTCCGGCCGGGTGCCGGTGGCCGTCCGGGCGGACGCCCCCGTGCCGATGCGCGGCCGCGAGGGGCAGTTGGAGCGATTGCTGGCCAATCTCGTCGACAACGCGCTGCGGCACGCCGCGAGCCGGGTCACCGTGCGCGCGGCTCTCGCGCCGGGCGGTGCGGTGGCCGTGCTGGAGGTCGCCGACGACGGGCCGGGCATCCCCGAGGACCGGCGGGAGCGGGTCTTCGAGCGCTTCGTGCGGCTGGACGCCGCACGCGACCGGGAGAGCGGCGGCAGCGGGCTCGGGCTGGCCATCGCCCGCGAGATCGCGCACGCGCACGGCGGGACGCTGACGGCCGGGGAGCGCCCGGGCGGCGGGGCGCGGCTGGTGGCGCGCTTCCCGCTGGCAGGCTTGACCGATTCCTGAAGGTTCGCTCGGAACCTTCAGGTTTTCTTCAGCGCCCACGGTCCAACATTGATCAGTGTGACCGTGGAATCCGTGCAACTCGAGGGCCAGGACGAACGTCCGGCGACGCCGGAGCGCCCGCTGGCGTCCCGGCGTCGCAACCGTGAGGCGCTGCTGCTCGGAATGGCCGTGCTCATCAGCTGCTTCGGCTACGTCTACGCCGGGCTGTCGGTCAACGGCTCCTTCCCGCGCGGCTTCCCGGGCTTCGCGGCGAGCATGGTGTGCCTGGCGGTGGTGCCGCACCTGGCCGTGCGCCGGTGGGCGCCCTTCGCCGATCCGCTGATCCTGCCGGTGTCGGTCCTGCTGTCGGGGATCGGGCTGGTGCTGCTCTTCCGGCTGGACTTCGCCTACAGCGCCCGCTACAAGACCGCGGAGCCCACCGCGTCCGGCCAGTTGCTGTGGACCGTGATCGGCGTGGCGGTGTGTGTCGGGGTGATCCTGCTGCTGAAGGACCACCGGTGGCTCCAGCGCTACATCTATGTGCTGATGGCCGTCGCGCTGGTGCTCCTGATGGCGCCCTCGTTCTTCCCGGGCGACACCTACGGCGCCAAGCGGTGGATCTTCGTGGGGCCGCTGTCGTTCCAGCCCGGCGAGTTCGTCAAGACCATGATCGCGGTGTTCTTCGCCGGCTATCTGGTCACGCACCGGGACGCGCTGGCGCTCACCGGGCGCAAGGTGATGGGGGTGCGGCTGCCGCCGGGCCGGCAGCTCGGGCCGATCCTGTGCGTGTGGGTGCTGAGCCTGCTGGTGCTGGTCTTCGAGCGGGACCTGGGCACTTCGCTGATCTTCTTCGGGCTGTTCGTGGTGATGCTCTACACGGCGACCGAGCGCACCAGTTGGGTGCTGTTCGGGCTGGCGATGGCGGTGGTGGGGGCCGGCGTGGTCGGTTCGTCCGAGCCGCACGTCAAGGGCCGTATCGTCGCCTGGCTGCACCCCTTCGACATCTTCCTGCCGCCGGAGCAGCGGCCCAAGGGGCTGATCTCCAGTCAGCTCGCGGACGCGCTGTTCGGCTTCGGCAGCGGCGGGGTCACGGGCACGGGCCTGGGGCAGGGCCACCCGGAGCTGATCGGCTTCGCGGGCCGCAGCGACTTCATCCTCACCACGGTCGGGGAAGAGCTGGGGCTGGCCGGGACGATGGTGGTGCTGGTGCTGTACGGGCTGCTGGTGCAGCGCGGGCTGAGCGCGGCGCTGGCCTCGCGCGACCCGTTCGGCAAGCTGCTGGCGGTGGGGCTGTCGGCAGCGCTGGCCCTCCAGGTCTTCGTGGTGGCCGGGGGCGTCATGGGCCTCATCCCCCTGACAGGCAAGGCACTTCCCTTCCTCGCCAAGGGCGGCTCGTCCCTGGTGGCGAACTGGCTGCTGGTGGCGCTGCTCATCAGAATCAGCGATGCGGGCGGCCGGGCGCGCCAGGACGCCGCGCCGGTGCCGCGGGCGCGCGGCTGAGACGGGCTGAATCCCGCACCCTCACCAACCACATCGCAGCCCGTTGGGGGCACCTCTGGGGGCGCCCCCGGACGGAGTCTGGGGGAGGTAGCTGGGGGAGCTTGAGGACACCGCCCCGCAGCGGTGGTGCGGACGGCACGACCCGCACCCGATCACAAGAGCAGCCCCGGCCCCCGGCCCGCCCGGCAGGGCCCGACGCACCGTGGCCTCTGCACGCAAAGGCACTTACCGTGAGGTAGGCAATGGCGCCACATCCCGTACGGGAAGGGGTACGCATGACCACCGCACATGTCGAGCCCGCCACCTATCCGTTCAACGACGCTTCCGGTCTCGCCCTGTCCGAGCTGTACGAGCACGCGCGCAACGGTGAAGGGCTGCTGCGCGTACGGATGGAGCACGGCGAGCCCGCCTGGCTCGTGACCCGCTACGCCGACGCCCGGCTCGTGCTCGGCGACCGCCGGTTCAGCCGCGCCGCGGCCGCGCACCACGACGAGCCCCGCCGGACGCCTGGGCGGCGGGAGTCCGGGATCCTCAGCATGGACCCGCCGGACCACACCCGGCTGCGGACCCTGGTGTCGAAGGCGTTCACCGTGCACCGGGTCGAGAGGCTGCGGCCGGCCGTGCGCGAGCTGGCCGAGAGCCTGCTGGACCGGATGGTGGCGGCGGGGCCGCCCGCCGATCTGGTCGAGGACTTCGCGCTGCCCCTGCCCGTCGGGGTGATCTGCCGGCTGCTGGGTGTGCCGGCCGACGACCAGGGGCGCTTCCGTGTCTGGAGCGACGCCGCGCTGTCGACCAGCGCGCTGTCCACGGAGGAGATGGCGGCGACCAGAGACGAGTTCCGCGCGTACATGGCGGAGCTGGTCGAGGCGCACCGCGCGCGGCCCGCCGACGACCTGATGACCGCGCTGATCGAGGCGCGGGACGTGGACGACCGGCTCACCGAGCTCGAACTGATCGACCTGATCGACGGGCTGCTCATCGCCGGTCACGAGACGACGGCGACCCAGATCCCCAACTTCCTCTGCACGCTGCTGGACCACCCCGGGCAGTTCGACCGGCTGCGCGCCGAGCCGGAGCTCGTCCCCACCGCGGTCGAGGAGCTGATGCGCTTCGTGCCGCTCGGTGTGGGCGCGTCGTTCGCCCGCTACGCCACGGAGGACGTCGAGGTGGGCGGCACGCTCGTACGCGAGGGGGAGCCGCTGCTGGTGGCGGTCGGCGCGGCCAACCGCGACGTGCTGCGCTTCACGACGCCGGAGTCCCTCGACCTCGGCCGCACGGGCAACCAGCACCTGGGCTTCGGACACGGCGTGCACCACTGCCTGGGTGCCCCGCTGGCCCGGCTGGAGCTCCAGGAGGCGCTGCGGGCGCTGGTGTCGCGGGTGCCGGGCATCCGGGCAGCGGGCGACATCGAGTGGAAGACGGAGATGCTGGTCCGCGGGCCGCGCACGATGCCAGTGAGGTGGTGAGCGATGGTCTGGCAGGTGTCGGTGGACCGGAAGCTGTGCTTGGGATCGGGCATCTGCGCGGCGCTGGCGCCGGAGTTGTTCGAGATGTCAGAGGAGCGGTCGCGGGTGCGCCACGGTGAGACCGCGCCCGACGAGACGGTCCTGGACGCGGCGGAGTCCTGTCCCGCGCTGGCGATCTCGGTGAAGGACGGCACGCGGACCGTGGGGCCGCGCCCTTAGTTCCGGCCGGGGGGCCGCGCGGGCCCGGGGCCTGGGGCCGGGTCGGGGTCCGGGTCTGCTTGGTTCCGGCCGGGGGCCGCGCGGCCGCCGCCGGCTGCTACGCGTCGGCGTCCTCGAACGTCGTCCGGCGGCGGACCTGGTCCTCCTGGGCCAGGCGGCGCAGCAGTTCGAGCATGGGGCCGGAGAGGGCCAGGACGACGACCGCCTGCTCGGCCAGGGTCGGTGAGTCCTCGAAGGCGGCCGCGCGCTCCAGGTCCAGCCGGGCGATGGAGCGGGCCAGCTCCGCGTAGGCGACGAGGCGCTCGGGGCGGTAGTCCGCGTCGAGGCGCCGGAGCTCCCGGAGCGCCGTGGTCAGGCCGTGGATGTGCGGCGAGGTGCCGGGGATCCGCCAGTCCATCGTCGCGATCAGGCCGGAGACGTCCGCCGCCGCGGCCGCCTCGGCCTCCGCCTCCTCGTCCGCGCCTTCGTCCGCGGCCGCTGCCGGGGCCTGGGCGACGGGCACCGGCAGGGCGTAGCTGATCGCCTTGAGGGTGCCGTCGGGGCTGTCGGCCCGGTCGACCGCCGCCAGGACCTCGCGGGTGGCGGCGATGGACAGACCGCCCAGGGTGGTCAGCGCCTTGATCAGCCGCAGGCGCTGGACGTGCTCGTCCCCGTACTCGGCCAGCGTGGCCGCCGTCGCCCGGCCGGCCGGCAGCAGCCCTTCCCGACGGAAGAACTTGATGCTGGCGACCGGCACGCCGGTGGTGCGGCTGAGCTCCGAGATCTTCATGCGGCTTCCTCGTCGGTGAAGTGGCCGGGTACCCCGCGGTCGCGATCAGACACCCGTATCCGATACTGTCACTATCCAGCACTGGATACCTCCAGTATCTAGTAACTCTGTGTGATCGAACCGGAGCGTTCATGTCTTCCCCTATGCCCTCCTCCGCGCTCCGCAGTCCGCGGCTGTGGATCGGCTCGGGCCTCATCCTCGCGGTCATCGCCGCCCTGTTCTCTCTCCTCTATGTGGGCGGCAACGTCAACCCCAAGGGGCATCTGCGCGACCTGCCCGTCGCCCTGGTGAACGAGGACAAGGGTGCCGTCGTCGCCAAGGGCAAGCACCTCAACGCCGGTGACCAGGTCGTCTCCGGGGTCAAGAAGTCCGCAGAGGGCAACAACAGCTTCGACTGGCAGGTCCTCGACAAGGCCGAGGCCGACAAGCGGATCGGCCAGGGCAAGCTCTTCGGCGCGATCGTCGTGCCGGAGAACTTCACCGCCTCGCTGACGGGGCTGGTCAGCCCGCAGCAGACGAAGGCCGTCCGCCCGACGATCACGGTGCTCACCAACCAGTCGGCCGGCAGCTTCGGCTCCTCCATGGCCGGCCAGGCGACGCAGAAGGCCGCCCACGGCGCCTCCGCCCAGCTCGGCAAGGAGCTCCTCAAGCAGGCGAACGCCCAGGGCGCCAAGCTCGCTCCGGCCGCCCAGCTGATGCTCGCCGACCCCGTGAACGTCCAGGTCGCCGACGGCCACCCGCTCGGCACCCACAGCGCCATGGGCCTGAGCGCCTTCTACTACGCCCTGGTCCTGGTCGTCTGCGGCATGCTGGGCGCCAACGCGCTCATCTCCCAGGTCGACACCTTCCTCGGCTACGTGCACACCGACTTCGGCCCCTTCCGCCAGCGCAACCCCCTGCGCCACACGAGCCGGGTGCGCACCCTGGCCGTCGACTCCGTCCTGATGGCCGGCCTCTCCGTGCTCATGGGCTCCCTGGTCGAGCTCGCCACGGTCGGCATTCTCGGTATGGACGCCTCCCACCTGGGCCTCCTGTGGGTCTACTCCGTGGCCACCATCGCCGTCGTCGGCATCGGCGCCCTGGCCCTGCTGCGCGCCTTCGGTCTCCCGGGCATGCTGCTCTCGACGATCGTCTTCGTCGCGATGGCCGTCCCGTCCTCGGGATCGACGGTGCCGCTCCAGGCCCTGCCCGACTTCTTCCGGCTGCTGTCGGAGTTCGAGCCGCTGCGCCAGATCACCGGCGGCCTGCGCTCGATCCTCTACTACGACGCCCAGGCCGCCGCCGGCCTGACCCGCGCATGGGTCTCCCTGGGCATCGCCCTGGTGGTCGCCGTGCTCTTCGGCTTCGGCGTCACGCGCTTCTACGACCGCAAGGGCCTGCACCGGGTCCCGCCGTCCGCGAAGTCCATCGAGGTGGAACCGGAGCCCGCGACGGCCTGATCGCCGGGTGTTGCCACCAGCAAAAGCGGACGTGCCCACTCCCTCCCGGGTTCCGTTTCAGGCGAATGACTGGCCTGCCTGGTGTTGTCCGTGACGTCCTCCCATGCGTCACGGCCGACCCAGGCCTTCCCCGCTCCCCGGCGAC
>NZ_JBFBBD010000086.1:0-28384 GCF_040689515.1 Streptomyces sp. NPDC051173 | reverse complement strand
CTCGACCGGCACACCGCCGATCACCCAGAAGAATCCTCCGCCGCCCCAGCCGCATGATCAACCCCCGAAGGATTTACGACGCAGACCACTAAGGGCGGGCCGCGGCGATGAGTTCGCGCAGGGCGCCGTAGTAGACCTCGTGATCGGTCATGCCGGGCAGGAGTGCGTCCATGTGCCCGGTCAGGACCGGGAACCGCTCCGGGTCGAGCGCGGCCAGGGCGGTGCGTGTGGTGACGGCGGTGGCCTCGGGGTCCCGGTGGTCCACGAAGGTCGCGCTGCCGAGCGTGAGCAGATACATCCGCCGGTAGGTGCGGAAGGCGTTTTCGGGGGTCATCCCGGCGGCGATGCTGTCGGCGAGCGCGGGCTCGACCAGCCGGGCGAGCAGCTGCGGCCCGAGCCAGGGGCGGGAGCCGCGCAGCGCGACCAGGCCGGGGTGGGCGGTCAGCAGCGTGTAGAGCGCGGTGAAGCGGGCCTCGGTGGCCTCGGCCCACGGTGTGCCCGCGGGGATGTCCGGCAGCTCGGCGGCGAGGTGGTCGGTGCACAGGTCGAGCAGCCCGCCGAGGTCCGTGCAGCGGCGGTGGATGGTCGCGTGCGAGACGTCCAGCCGGTCGGCGAGCGAGCGGAAGCTCAGGGCCGCGGGGCCCTCCTCGTCGATGATCGCCAGGGCGGTGCGGGCGATGCGACCGGGGGTGGCCCGGCTCAGGGAGGGGGATCGTCTCGGCATGTGTGACACTGTAACGTACACTGTATCGGAATGTCGGCCCGGTGGCCGCCACACCCTCAGGAGGAGCTTTCCAGTGCACCGCCTCACCTACGGCGACGTCCAGCGGGCGGCCGAGCGGACCGCCGGGCACGTCCGGCCCGTCACCCTCGCCCCGGCCGGCCCTGGACCGTACGAGCTGTGGCTCGCCCTGGAGTTCATGCAGCACACCGGGTCCTTCAAGGCGCGCGGCGCGCACAACTTCCTCGCCGCCCACCGCGAGGCCGGCACGCTGCCCGCCGCGGGCGTCACCATCGCCTCCGGCGGCAACGCCGGGCTGGCCTGCGCCTGGGCCGCCCGGCGGCAGGGCCTGCCGGCGACGGTCTTCCTCCCCGGCACCGCACCGCACGTCAAGGTCGCGAAGCTCCGGGGCTACGGCGCGGACGTCCGGCTCGTCGGCACCGAATACGGCGAAGCCCTGGCGGCCTGCGAGGAGTTCGCGGCCGCCACGGGAGCCCTCGCGAGCCACGCCTACGACCATCCGCTGATCGCCGCCGGCGCGGGAACCCTGCTGGAGGAGATCCACGAGCGGCTGCCCGGCCTCGACACCGTCGTCGTCGCGGTGGGCGGCGGCGGGCTGTTCGCCGGGGTCGCCACGGCCGCCCGGCACCACGGGGTGCGCACCGTCGCCGTCGAGCCCGAGAACTGCCGCGCCCTGCACGCCGCGCTGGAGGCCGGGCGGGTCACCGAGGTGCCGGTCGACTCCGTCGCCGCGGACGCCCTCGGCGCCCGGCGTGTCTCCGCGACGGCACTCGCCGCCGCCGAGGGTGACGACGTCACCTCCGTCCTGGTGCCGGATGCCGCGATCACCGATGCCCGCCGGGCCCTGTGGGACGACCGGCGTGTCGTGGTCGAGCACGCGGCGGCGACGGCGCTCGCGGCGGTCTCGGGACCCGCGCCCGCCTATGCGCCGGCCGAGGGGGAGAAGGTCGCGGTGGTGCTCTGCGGTGCGAACACCGATCCCGGTGACCTGGTGGACCGCCGCTGAGCGGGCCCGGTGAAGTCCGCGGGGAACCGCGCGACCAGCCGCGACGAACCCGCGGCCGACGTACCGGACTCCAAGCGGAGCGCTTGGTCTTCCCCGCCGGTCAGAGCCCCTGCGCCCGTGCGTGGACCGCGCGTGCCGCGGCGCCGAGCGCGGGGCCGAACATGGCCGTGCTGTGCTCCAGCGCGTCACCGTGGCTGTTGACCGACACCAGTGTGCCCAGGCCCGACTTCGCGTCGAAGTCCGCCAGCCACGGGCCGCCGCTCGCCCCGCCCGTCATGTCGCACGGCACCCGCAGCTCGTCGTCCGGGGCGGCCGTGGCCGGGCCCGCGCAGTAGAGCAGCCGCTCACCGAGCTGCGGGCGCGTCGCGGGGTAGCCGAACGCGGTCACCTGCCCGCCCGGCCCGCGGCCGAAGGCCACCCGCTGGCCACCCACCGCGTCCGTCAGCCGCTTGCCCTCGACCGGGTCGACGGTGAGCGCCGCGACGTCCGTGCGCGCCTCCCGCGCCCACGAGTCGGGGGTCACCACGGCCCGCACGGGGAAGACCCCGTAGGGCGCCTGCGCGCTCTTCGAGTAGCCGGGCACGAAGACCAGGTCCATATGGGTGTTGGCGGGGGAGGCGCCGCGCCGCACGCAGTGACCGGCGGCCATCACGACCGAGCGGTTGCCGCTCTCGACCGCCGTGGCGGTGCACCAGGTGTCGTCACCATTGGCGTTGACGAAGAAGAGGCGGCCGACCGTCTTCACCGGCGCGCCCTTCCACTCCTTGGTCAGCGGCCCGGTCCGCCCGAGGTCCACGCTCGCGCTGACCTTCCGCATCCGGTCGGCCGTCCAGTAGGCCAGCGCCTCCTGGCGCTCCTCCGCCGTGTACGTCACCTCGGCCGTGGCCGGCGCGGCCGCCGTCGCCGGGGACGGCGCCGCGCCAAGGGCCACGGCGGAGGCGAGGGCCACGGCGGACAGCCGCCCGAGCCGTATCGAAGCGCGCATGAATCTCCTCTTAAAGCGGGACGGTTGAAGCGGAACGATCAATTCTGTCGCACGGGGAGACGGTCCGTCAGCCGACGGGGTTCCCGGCCGTACGGGGCACGCGCCTGCCTGCCAACCGGCCGGGACAGGCTCTCGCCAACGGCCCTCGCCGGTGCCATCATCGTGTCGTGGCACTGAGCTATCAGTCGATCACTCTGCGGGTCCTGCGGGACGAGGGCCCCGACTGGACCCTCCGGGACGGCGCGACCTGGTGCATGGTCACCCCACCGCGCCACATCCGCCGCACGCAGGGGTGGAAGCTGCACGTGTCGGCGACCCCCGCGTCCGCCCGCGACCTCCTGGCACGCGCGGTCCCCGTCCTGGTGGCGCACGAGTGCGCCTTCAAATTCGCCGTCTCGCCCCGGGTCGCCGCCGAACTCACCTCAGTCCGCGCCTCCCGGGCGCAATCGGGCAAGTTCCTCACCGCCTACCCCGATGACGACGACCGGCTGCGCGCGCTCGCCGAGGAACTCCACCGCGTCACCCTCGGCCTCGCCGGGCCCACGATCCTGTCGGACCGCCGGTACCGGCCGGGCAGCCTCGTCCACTACCGCTTCGGCTGCTTCGCCCGGCCCCACGAGCTCAACGACGAGGGGTTCTACGAAGGGCTGCTGCTGGCCCCCGACGGCACCTTCGTCACCGACGTGCGCAACCCCTGGTTCTCGCCGCCCCCGTGGGCCGCGCCGCCCTTCGACGCGCCCCCGCCCACCGCGCCGGACCGCCCGCGGGGCGCCCCCGTCCTGCTCGCCGGCCGCTACCTCGTCAGCGAAGCGGTCCGGCACTCCAACCGCGGCGGCGTCTACCGTGCCCACGACCGGCGGACCGGCGACGACGTCCTGCTCAAGGAGGCCCGCCCGCACATCGGCGGCGGCCCCGGCGAAGAGGACGCGCGGGACTGGCTGCGGCACGAGGCGACCGTCCTGGCCCGGCTCGCACCGCACCACGTCACCCCGGCCGTGCGCGAGGTCTTCGAGGCCGCCGGGCACGTCTTCCTCGTCGAGGACCTGATCGACGGCAGGAGCCTCCAGCGCTGGGCCGCCGAGCACGCGTGGCGCGACAGCGGCCGCCTGCCGGTGCCCGTCGCCTGGGAGCTCGCACGCGAACTCACCCGCGTGACGGGCGAGGTGCACACGGCCGGCTTCGTTCTCCGCGACCTCAAACCCGGCAACGTCGTCATCAGGTCCGACGGCACCCCCGTCCTCGTCGACCTGGAATGCGCGGTCCAGGCCGACGGCACCTCCCACATCGCGGGCACCCCCGGCTTCACCGCCCCCGAGTACCTCGACGGGCCGGGCCGCGACAGCGCCGACCCGCCGCCCGCCCCCGGCCCTGAGGCCGACTGCTTCAGCCTGGGCGCCACCCTGCTGCACGCCACCACCGGCATCAGCCCGGTCCTCGCCCCCGATTCACCGCCGGGCCGCACCGCCGGTGACCGCCTCGCGGCCCTCGTCGACGCCGCGGCACCCGCCTTCCCCGCGCTCCGCGCGCTCGCCCCCCTCGTCCTCGGACTCACCGCGGACGGCCCCTCCCGCTGGCCCCTGGAGAAGGCCGCCGCCTTCCTGCACGCCGACCCCGTCGTACGGCCGGCGACCGCAGGACCCGTACTGCCGGACCCTCAGGTCGAGCGGCTCATCGAAGACGGACTGGCCCACTTGGAGGCCACCGCGGAACCCTCGGGCGAGTACCTCTGGCCAGGACCCCGCGCCCTGCCGCGCGCCGACCCCTGCAACGTCCAACTGGGCGCCGCGGGCGTGCTGGCCGTGCTCGACCGGGCCGTCCGCAGCGGCCGGACCTCCGCCGGACCGCTGCTGCGCGGCACGGCCCGGTGGCTCGACGAACGGCTCACCCTGCCCAGCCGCATCCTGCCCGGCCTCTACTTCGGCCGCTCCGGCGCCGTATGGGCCCTCCACGACGCCGCGCGCACCCTGGACGACCCGGCGCTCGCCGAGCGCGCACGGGAGTACGCCCTGCGGATCCCCCTCGACTGGAGCGACCCGGACATCTGCCACGGCCTCGCGGGCGCGGGCCTGGCCCAGCTGCACCTGTGGCACGCCACCGGCGACCAGCGGTTCGCGGAACGGACGTCGGAGTGCGCCGACGGGCTGCTCCGCCTGACCTCGCGCGCGGACGGCGGGGTGGACTGGGCCGCGGGCCCGGAGCACCGCGACGACCTCGCCGGTGCCACGTTCTACGGCTTCGGGCACGGCATCGCCGGGATCGCCGCCTTCCTGCTCGCCGCCGGGCGGGACCTGGACCGCCCCGAACTCGTCGACATCGCCGTCGGCGCCGGCCACGCCCTGTGTGCCGTCGCCGAACGGCACGGCGACGCGGCGCACTGGCCCAAGGGCCCGGGCCGCACCGAGCGCACCGGTCTGGACTTCTGGTGCAACGGAACCTCCGGCGTGGGGACCTTCCTGGTCCGGCTCTGGCGGGCGACCGGTGACGCGGTCTTCCGTGCACACGCCGAGCGGGCCGCGGCCGCCGTCCACCGCGACCGCTGGCGGATCGGCCCCGGCACCTGCCACGGTGTCGCGGGCAACGCCGAGTTGCTGCTCGACCTCGCCGAGGCGACGGGGGAGGAGCGCTACCGCACCTGGGCGGCCCAGGCCGCGGTCTGCCTCCACCTGCGGGCCGTCGAACGCGACGGCCGCCTGGTCCTCCCGGACGACAGCCTGCGTGAGGTCTGCGCGAGCTACAGCGTCGGCATGTCCGGCCCGCTCGACTTCCTCCTCCGCCTCAAGCACGGCGGCCCCCGTTCCTGGCTGGTCGACAGCGGCCGGTGACGGGGCAGGCCCGCCGCGATCGCCCGGACCCCCGACAGGAGGTGAGAGCCATGGAGAACGACGTACTCCAGCTGCAGGAACTGCCGGAGACGGACGAGCAGGAGCTGGAGCCGGTGATGTGCTGCGACACCGACCACACCAGCGGCAACTGCACTGATCCGCCGCGCTGTCGCCCGTTCTGACGGAACCACAGACTCCGGGTGGCTGCCCTGGTTGCCACCCGGTGGCCACCCGGATACGGCGGAGGAGGTTCTTTGGGCGAAGCGCCATGGGCGCCGGTGCTGCACGGGGTGACGGCGGACGCGGCCCTCGGCCTCGTCACCGCCCTCGCCGGAAAGCCGCGCCCCGTACCCCGCAGGGTCCGCCCCGACCTCGCCGCCGGCGGACCCGGACTCGCCCTGGCGTACGGCCAGTTGGACCGGTGCCTGCCCGGGCAGGGGTGGGGTGCCATGGCCGACGGCTACCTCAGGGCCGCGGCCGCGGGGGCCCGGCACCCGGGGCCCGCCTCGCCGGGGCTCTTCGGCGGGCTCGGCGGCCTCGCCTTCACGGCCTGGTCGCTCGCGCCCGGCACGCACCCGCTCCCCGAGGTCCACGACGAAGTCCTGAGGTCGGCCGCCGCGCGGAGCCTCGGCGCCGCGCCGCACGGCGTGCCCGTCCGCGCCTTCGACACCGTCTCCGGGGTGACCGGCACCGGGGCGTACCTCTTGTGCCGGCACCACGAACCGGCCTCCCGTACCGCGCTGCGCACCGTGCTCGCCGGGCTGGTCACGCTGAGCGGCGAACGGGACGGCACCCCGCACTGGCACACCCCCGCCGAGCACATCGACGACCCTTCGAGGCGCTCCCTCTTCCCGTCGGGTGTGCTCAACTGCGGGATGGCCCACGGCATTTCCGGTCCGCTCGCCCTGCTGGCGTCGGCCGGCACCGCCGGCGTCACCGTGCCCGGACAGCGGGCGGCCGTCCGGCGGATGACCGCCTGGCTGACCGCCCGTCGGGTCGAGGACGGCCACGGCCCGGACTGGCCGAGCCGGGTGGCACCGGACGGACGCCCCGCCACCGCGGGCCGGGCACCGGCGACCTGGTGCTACGGCACTCCCGGCATCGCCCGCGCGCTGTGGCTGGCGGGAGCCGCGCTCGACGACGGGTCACTGAACGACCTCGCCGTACGGACCCTGAGGGCCGCGCACCGCCGTCTCGCCGCACGGCCGGACGCCGAGGGCGCGGTGGGGCTGTGCCACGGGGCGGCCGGGTTGCTGCACATCACCGCGCGTTTCGTACGGGACACGGGGGACGCGGAGCTGAGCCGCGCGGCGGTCCGGGTGGCCGAGCGGCTGCTCGCCTGCCGGGCGGCGGTGGCGGCCGCCGGCCCGGGGTTCCTGGACGGCGCCGCGGGGGTGGTGCTCGCGCTGCTCGCGGCCGCGACGGACGTCGCGCCGCTGTGGGACCGGGCCTTGCTGCTGTCGTAGGACCGGTCCCGCTCCGACGGATAAGGAGCGGGACCGGGAGCCTCCCGGTCAGCGCAGGAGAACCGGCAGGTCCTGGAGCCAGTTCATGGTCATGCTCGGCCGCCTGCGGATCTCCGGCCCCGGCACGGCGAGCCGCAGCCGCGGGAAGCGGTCCAGCAGCTTGTCGAGGAGGATCTCCATCTCCGCGTACGCGAGGAGCGCGCCCACGCAGCGGTGCGCGCCGTGCCCCATGGCCAGGTGCTGATGATCGGTGCGGGTGATGTCGAAACGGTGCGGATCGGGGAAGCGGCGCGGGTCGCGGTTGGCCGCCGAGACGGCGATCAGTAGGAACTCCCCGGCGGGGACGGACACGCCCTCGCCCAGGTCCATGCGCTCGGCGGTGTAGCGCGGGCCGACCGCGCGGAACGGCCCGTCGTGCCGCAGGCACTCCTCGACCGCGCCGGTCAGCAGCGACCGGTCCTCGCGCAGCGCCGCGAGCTGCTCGGGGTGGCTCAGCAGCGCGAACATCCCGTTGGCGATCGCGTTGGCCGTCTCGATGCCCGCGATCAGCAGCAGGAACGCGGTCGAGGCGAGCTCGGTGCGGCTCAGCGGCCGCCGCTTCTCCGGCCTGGAGCCCAGGGTGGACAGCAGCCCCCGGGCGGGGTGCACACGCCTGCGCTGGTCGAGCCGCGCGCTGAAGTCGGCGAGGATCAGGGAGCTCTGCCGTACGTTCTCGGTGCCGCGCCGGCACATGAGGGTGTCGAACCAGGCCGGGAAGCCGGGCTGTTCGTCCTCGCGCAGGCCGAGGAGCTCGGAGACCACGGCCACGGTGAAGGGGTAGGCGACCCGGGCGCGGAAGTCGACGGGCCCCGAGCCCTCCGTCGCGGCGAGCGCGCCGAGCGTCTCGTCCGCGAAGAGGTCGATGCGCGGGCGCAGGGCCTCGATCCGGCCCCGGCTGAGCGCCTGCTGGGTGCCCTGGCGCAGCCGCTGGTGCTCCGGCGGATCGGTGTTGATCATATTGGCCCGGATCCGGGTGCTCATCTCGCGCCGCCGTTCCGGCCGGACGAGGTGCTGCTCCCGCAGGTCGGGGCGCCTCCAGTTGTCCCTGCGGACCGCGGGGGAGGTGAGGAGCCGACGGGCGTCCTCGTAGCGGGGGATGAGCCACAGGCGGGTGCCGCTCACCCCGGTCACCAGCGTGGCGGGGGCCCGGGCGCGCAGGGTGTCGAAGACGGGGTGCGCGTCCTGGAAGAAGGCCGGGGTGAAGATCCCGGGCGGGGCGGCGGTCCGGTCGGTGGTCACAGCGAGCCTCCTCGGACAGGGGGTGGACAGGGGCCGCTGGCAGGCTCTCGGTGCCGGGGAGCGTGGCTCTTTCCTTGCGCTGGACGACCCAGGGTGGGAGGGGAGTTGAGGGGCGGCGGGATGGCGCGACGCCCGGGAGCCTACCCAGGGTCGCCAGGTGATTACACATGGCGACGGAGGTGGTGAGGATGCGGCGAGGATCGTACATCCGTGCACCCGCCGGAACATCGATTCACGCCCACCGGGCCGGCGGGCCCGCTAGGGTCGGTGCGGTGCGCAGACGTCTGGCAGCAGTCGCGTTCCTCGCCGCTCTCGTGCTCACCGCGTGCGGCTCCGGCGGGGATGCGCCGCACCCGCCCGCCCCGTCGGACAGCCGTACGGCCCGCAGTGACGGAGCCCAACTGCTCTACCGGGGGCAGGGGCGGGCCAGCGCCCAGAACCCCGCGTTCTCGCCCGACGGCAGGTCCGTCCTCTTCACCCTCTTCCACGACGGTTACAACGAAGGCGCCGCCGCACTCCGGGTGCTCCCGATCGAGGGCGGTGCCCCGGCCCGGCCCGGGACGCTGCTCGACGAGAGCGACCGGGCCGCCGTCAACCTCCCCGGTTCCAGCTGGCACCCCTCCGCCGGGGTCGCGTTCACCTCCGACCGGGCGGGACGGGACGAGGTCTGGGTACTGCCCCCGGGCGGCCACCGGCCCATCCGCGTGACCGAACACCGCGGTGACACCGGCTATTTGGAGCCCAGCTTCTCACCCGACGGCGCCTGGATCGTCTTCCAGGAAATCGTGGAGAAGGAGGCGCAGAAGGAGGGCGCAGGGAAGGAGGGCGACGACGACCCGTCCGTGCTCGGCTCCCTCTGGAAGGTCCGGCGTGACGGCAGCCACCCCACCCGGCTCCTGGACGGCCCCGCCACGCACACGGACAACCGCCAGCCCAACTGGTCGCCGAAGGGCGACCGACTGGTCTTCCAGCGCCGCGCCGCGGACAGCGACGACTGGGCGCTCTACGTGATGAACGCCGACGGCACCGGGCTCCGCCGGCTCACCGACGGCCCCGGCGAACACACCGACCCCAGCTGGTCACCCGACGGCCGGTCCGTGGTCTTCTCCTCGACCGCGGGCGGGCTCGACACGCCGCAGATCTTCGTGATCCCCGCGGACGGCGGCCGGCCCACCCGGGTGACCAGGAACGGCGACGGCTACGACGGCGCGCCGAGCTGGTCGCCGGACGGGCGCTGGATCGCCTTCGAGGCCCGCGAGGGGGACGAGGACCGGCCCACGTCGCTGTGGCGGATCCCCGCCCCTGGGCGGACGGAACAGTGAGGGTCAGCCGGTGGTGAGCGTCAGCAGCGAATACTGACTCACCGTCAGTGTCACGTTCGCCGTGGTTCCGACGAGCCGCCAGTCGACCGGCTGCGGCGCGGGGGAGGGGCCGTCGGGCGAGCTCACCGTGGCCGCCAGCACCCGCTGCCCCGCGGGGAGCGTGAGCGAGACCGTGCAGGTGGTCGGCGCTGTCCTGAACGCCGCCGGGCTGTCGCCGAAGCCGGTGAAGTTCACCAGCTGCACGATCGTGTCGGCACCGAGCCGACGGGCCTCCAGGTGGATGCGGCGGTCACCGGAGAGCGTCACCTGCGGCGGCGCCGCGGCGGTGACCGGGCCGAGGAGCTGATCGGCGCTCGCCTGGTCCGTCGAGGCCAGATAGCTCTTGCCGACGAGCTTCTGCACGTACCAGCAGGTGCCCGAGCCGAAACGGTTCTGCCGGGTGGTGGGCAGCGGATCCCCCTTGCGGAAGCCGAGCACGTCGGCGAGGGCGTATTCGCTCCGGGCCGTGCCCAGCTCGTCGAGGGCCGTGGGTGCGGGACCGGTGATGACCACGGTGCCGCCGCCCGCCACGAAGTCCCGCAGCACACCCGCCTCCGCGTCCGAGACGGCCTGGAGGTTCGGCAGCATCAGCACGCGCAGGCCCGCCAGATCGGCCGCTGTCAGGCCCGGGCTGGGCACCGTGTCGAAGGGGATGTGCGCGAACACCAGCGCTTTCACCGTGCCGCGGAACTCACCCAGCCACTGCTGATCGGTGCAGCTCTCCTCCGCGCTGCCGGAGGCCCACCACTCCTTGACCCCGGCCGGCTTGCGGGTGTTCACATACATCCCCGTGCCGGCGGCGGGGCTGACGAAGTCCCGCGAGGCGGACGAGTGGTAGACGCCGACGACGGCCACGGAGGCGGAGTTGTAGAGCTTCTCCTGGTTGGCGGCCACGAAGGCGTACATCCGGGTGCGCATCGCCTTGTCGGTGGTGTCGTTCTTGAACGGGCTCTTCACCTCGTACGGATTGCAGCCCGCGGCCAGCAGTTCGGCCATCACCAGCGACGCGTCGTCCGCCTGCCAGCCGTAGGAGAACGCCCAGGCCGGCTTGGTGCCGCTGGCGGCGCGGGCGTATTTGTACATCGAGATCAGACACGTCCAGTCGGCGGCGGTCGCGTGGCGCATCCCGTCGTAGTTGCCGAGGATGTCCACCTCCCACACATGGCTGACGCCCTCAGCCTTCCGCAGGTAGGCCCCGTCGAGGCCGACCATCGTGCCGTACTGGTAGTCCATGCTCACCGTCTCGACGAACGTCACCAGATCCGGGTTGACGGACCGCCCGGCGGCGGCGATGTCGAGCTGCCACTGGAGCAGGTTGCGGTGCCGCCACTCGACATAGCGACGGAACGGCAGACTGCCGAAGTCGGGCTTGGTGGGCAGCGCGAGACCGGTGTCGGCGCGGAAGGCGTCCGCCGCCCAGGTCGAGGCGTCGCACCAGCTCATCGCACCGTCGAAGTAGATCGGGACGTCCGGCCACACCGCGTCCAGACCCGTCCCCGCGAGCGCCTTGACGCGGCTCAGGTAGAAGTCCCGCCAGGGGGAGTTGGGGCTCACCCAGCAGCTCTCGTCGCCCGGGTCGACCCAGACCACCAGGCTGCCGTAGAAGACATTGGGCTTGCCGTCGAGGCCGCGCTGCACCCAGGACTTGCCGTCGCCGTCCTTGTAGAACGACGGCCCGTTCTCCCCGCCGATGCTGATGACCTCCAGCGAGGGGTAGTACATGACCACCCGGATCCCGGAGGCGTGCGCCAGCTCCACAAAGCTCTTGATCTTCCCGAGGTGCTGGGTGAAGTCCGCCTCGGTGATCCAGTTCGACATGATGGTGTCGAGCTCGATGGCGTTGACGTTCTGCGCCTTCAGCGCCGCGATCACGGGCTTCATGTCGAGGGTGGGGTCGGCGTCCTCGTCGAAGGTGCCGTCCGCCAGCCGCGCGAAGCGGCTCCACTCCGGGAAGGCCCCGGCAGCCCCCTGCCGGGCCGCGGACGCCGCCCAGGCGGGATTCTCGTACACGCCCAACGGGCCGGGGAGCCGGGGTGTCAGCTGTGCCGCCAGCGCCGTGGCACCGGCTCCCAGGCCCGCCCGTAACACACCTCTGCGGCTGAATCTTCGCATTCCGCTCATGTGACTTCCCCTCGTCTGCGCGACGGCGTCTGCACGGTGCCCGCAAAGTCTGCCGGATCCGCCCCGGCCCGGCGGGCGAATCCGTATACGAGCGGACAGAGGATGTCGCCGCGCCGAGTCACACCGCACCCTGGGGGGACCGAATCCCCGAACTCAGGAGCGAGTTGTGGTGAAGCTGTGGACCGTGACCATTGTTTCCGAGCGGTATCCGGCACCGGGACCCATGGCCCTGAGCTGCTCGCAGCCGGGCTGCCGGCCGGACGCGGTCCCGCTCCCTTCCGCGTCCGCCGCGCGCACGGCGGCGGCCGGACACCTGGCCGCGCACGGTCACGAAACGGATCCGGGGACGGCCTGCGGCTGCGGTGACGCTCCGGCCCACCACGTCATCACCCATACGCGCGGCGGCCGGACATGGCACCTCCTCGAACTCTGCGCCGCCTGCACCGGGTCCATTCCGGACGCGCGCGTCCTCCGGCCGCTGAACGCCCGCTCCCACCGGCGCGCCCCGAACGCGACCCGGGCGAAAACCGCCCCGTCCGCCGGCTGAGCGGACAAGGGGACCGGCACACCCGCGCCGGAGAACCGCACGATCGAGGTGATCGGTGGGCCGTACGGCGTAGCGCGGCCGACCGGGGGCACACGCGCCGGATAAGCTCCCGGAGTTGCTCGGCGAGGGAGGCCGTACTCATGGGGTGCGGCGATCCGTCATCGGCGCACCCCTCGTACGAGGTCTGTCGTGGCCCGGGTGACGGCCACTCGACCGGTACCGAAAGTCTCACACGAGGAGTGCAGCCATGGCCGAGGTAAAGCTGACCGCCGAGCCCCGTACCGAGTTCGGCAAGGGCTACGCCCGCCGCGTCCGCCGCGACAACAAGGTCCCGGCCGTCATCTACGGCCATGGTGCCGACCCCAAGCACGTGGCGATCGAGGGCCACGCGCTGATGATGGCGCTCAAGACCCCGAACGTACTGATCAGGCTGGACATCAAAGGCAAGAGCGAACTGGTCATCCCCAAGGCCGTGCAGCGCGAGGCCGTCCGCGGCTTCCTCGTCCACGTCGACCTCCTCACCGTGAAGAAGGGCGAGAAGGTCACCGTCGAGGTGCCGGTGCACACCGAGGGCGAGCTCGCCCCCGGCGGCAACCTGCTCGAACACATCCTCAACGCCCTGCCGGTGGAGGCCGAGGCCACCCACATCCCCCAGGGGTTCACCGTGTCCATCGAGGGGATGGAGGCCGGGCACACCATCCGCGCCAAGGACATTCCGCTGCCGCGCGGCACCTCCCTGGCCATCGACGAGGAGGAGGCCGTCCTCCAGGTGGTCGCGGCGCAGGCCGAGGAGCCTGCCGAGGAAGAGGAGGAGGAAGCCGAGGAGGGCGCCGCCGCGCCGCAGGCCGAGGCCGAGGCGGAGTCCGAGGAGAGCTGACCCTCCCGGTGCGGTGTGCGGCCCCCGTCACGGGGACCGCACACCGCCCGCGCGGGCTCAGGCCGCGGGCGGGTTGGGCTTGATGACGGCGAACGGCGCCCCGGAGGGATCGGCGAGCCAGGCGATGCGGCCCACGTCCGGCACATCCGCCGCGGGCATCAGGACCGAGCCGCCGTTCTCCTGGGCGCTACTGACGATCGCGTCGACGTCATCGGCGGCGAAATACGGGATCCAGCGCGTCTCGCTGTCCTCGTCCGCGGCCACGAGGCCGCCGAAGGACGCGTCCTGCTGGTCGCCCTCCGCCGTGGAGAGCACCGTGTACGCCATCCCTCCGGCCTCCATCTCCTGGCTCCGCCATCCGAACAGCGAGCGGTAGAAGGAGAAGGCGGCCGTGGGGTCGGCGGTGTGCAGCTCGGCCCAGCACAGGGTGTTGCTCTCGGAGGCGGCCTCCAGGCCCTTGACCGCGGCGGGCTGCCACAGGGAGAACTCGGCACCGGACGGGTCGCTGAGACACGCCATCCGCCCCGCGTCCATCACGTCGAACGGCGCGACGCGCACCCTGCCGCCGCTCTGCTCGACGGCCTTCACGGCGGCGTCCGCGTCGGGAGTCCGGAAATACACGGTCCAGGCCGGGGACGCGCCCTCCTCGGTGAGCGGCCCGAGGCCCGCGACCGTCCTGCCGTCCTTCTGGAAGAAGCCGTACCCCCCGGCATCCGGCCCCGCCGACTGGAGGTCCCAGCCGAAGACCGCGCCGTAGAAGGCGGCGGAGGCCGCGGTGTCCGGGCTGCCGAGGTCGAGCCAGTTGGGCGAGCCGGTCACGAAGTCAGTGGTGAGCATGGTGATGTGCTCCTTCGACGGATCGTCGCCGGGGCCCGCTCGCCGCGGACGCGGAGAACGCTCGTCCCCCGGCCGCCCTTCAGTCTGGCACCGGTCACTGACAATCGCCCGGTGCCCGGCCGCACCGCGCCCCCGGCGCGCGGAGTCGCGCGAGGGCGGCCGGGGGGCCACCGGGGACGCGCCTCAGATCGTCGCGGTGTCGATCACGAAGCGGTACCGGACGTCACTGGCGAGAACCCGCTCGTACGCCTCGTTGACGCGGTCGGCGCTGATCACCTCGATGTCGGCACCGAGCTGGTGCTCACCGCAGAAGTCCAGCATCTCCTGGGTCTCCGGGATGCCGCCGATCATCGAGCCGGCGAGGGACCGGCGGCCGGTGATCAGGGCGAAGGCGGCCACCGGCAGCGGCTTCTCCGGGGCACCCACCTGCACCAGCGTGCCGTCGGTCTTCAGCAGGGAGAGGTAGGCGCCGAGGTCGAGGTCGGCGGAGACCGTGTTCACGATCAGGTCGAAGGTGCCCGCCAGCGCCTCGAAGGTCGCCGGGTCGGACGTGGCGTGGAAGTGGTCCGCGCCCAGCCGCTCGCCGTCGTCCTTCTTGCGCAGGGACTGGCTGAGCACGGTGACCTCCGCGCCCATCGCGTGCGCGATCTTCACGCCCATGTGCCCGAGGCCGCCGAGCCCCACGATGGCGACCTTCTTGCCGGGCCCGGCCTGCCAGTGGGCGAGCGGGGAGTAGAGCGTGACCCCGGCGCACAGCAGCGGCGCCGCGGTGTCCAGCGGGATGCTGTCAGGGATGCGCAGGACGTAGTTCTCGTCGACGACGATCCGCGTGGAGTAGCCGCCGTACGTGATCTCGCCGTCACGGCCCGTCGCCCCGTAGGTGCCGACCATGCCGGACGCACCCGTGCAGTACTGCTGGAGACCGGCCTTGCAGTTGTCGCACTCGCGGCAGGAGTCGACGAAACAGCCGACGCCCACGCGGTCGCCGACGGCGTACTTCGTGACACCCGAACCGACCGCGGACACCACACCGGCGATCTCGTGGCCGGGGACGACCGGGAAGGTGCCCTCGCCCCACTCGGCGCGCGCCGTGTGGATGTCGGAGTGGCAGATGCCCGCGTACTTGATCTCGATGAGGACGTCGTGCTCGCCCGGCTCGCGGCGCGCGATGGTGGTGCGCTCCAGCGGGGCCTTCGGCGCGGGCGCGGCGTAAGCGGGGACAGTGGTGTGGTTCATGGTCACGAGCATGCGCCCGCCGGGAAGTGCTAGCCAGGCCTCCGCTCAGCCTACGTTCGCCGTGCCTACCACTGGCAGTACCACCCTGGCCCGCGCGGCCGCCCCGCATACTGGAAGCCATGGACCAGCGCACCGAACTGAGCGAGTTCCTCCGTTCCCGCCGAGCCCGGCTGAGCCCCGAGGACGTGGGCCTGACGCCGCACGGCGGCCGGCGGCGCGTGCCCGGACTGCGCCGCGAGGAGCTCGCCCAGCTCGCCGGTGTCAGCGTCGCGTACTACACACGCCTCGAACAGGGCCGCGGACAGAACGTGTCCAGCTCGGTGCTCGACGCCATAGCGGACGCGCTGAGCCTGAGCCGGGCCGAGCGGGATCACCTCAACCACCTGGTCCGGCCCTCCCGGACGGGCAAACCCCAGGTGCGCACGCAGCGCGTCCGCCCGGCGGTGCAGCAGCTGATCGACAGCATGGACGTCCCCGCCTACGTCGTCGGCCGGCGGCTGGACGTCATCGCCTGGAACCGGATGGCCTGCGCCCTCCTCGGCGACTACGCGGCGGCCCCCGCCCACCAGCGCAACATGGCCTGGCAGATCTTCCTCGACCCGGCCTCCCGCGAGCTCTACGTGGAGTGGGAGCGCAAGGCCGCAGACATCGTCGCCTTCCTCCGGCTCGACGCCGGGCGCTACCCCGACGACCCGCTGCTCGCCGCGCTCGTCGGCGAACTCTCGGTCAAGAGCCAGGAGTTCAGGGAGCTGTGGGCCACGCACGACGTGCAGGACAAGGGCTTCGGGGTGAAGCGGCTGCACCACCCCGTCGTGGGCCCGCTGACGCTCGCGTACGAGACGCTGGTGCTCCCGGCGGACGCGGGCCAGCAATTGGTCACCTATCACGCCGAGCCGGGATCCGCCTCCGCGGAGTCGCTGCGCCTGCTGGCCAGTTGGTCGCTGGGCGCGGCCGAGTCCCGTACGGACATGCCTCGCCCCACGGCGTGACGGGCGGGAAAGGGGCGTGGAATTCCCTCCGGTCGTGCCGCCGTGCGGAATTGATGCGATGGGCTGATGAATTCCGGCCGTCGCGGAAACAGTGACCTGCCGCGGGAATGCCCGTTTACCAGGGCATGAAGCGCACTTCCGTGGTTCTCGTACTCGCCGCCTCGGTGCTGGCCGCCGCACCCGTCGCCCACGCCCACGCCGACGACCCCGTGTCCCGGCTGGCCAAGCTGGGTGACGCGTCGAAGCGACTGCCGGTCAACAACGGCATTCACAAGATCAAGGGCGTGGGCGAAGCCCTCGCGAGCCATATCGAAGAGGGGAAGTTGGTGCCTGACAGCGAAGCGTCGCTGCGCCTGGGCCGTCATTGAGGGCCGAATTCGCGTGCCCCCCTGCCGGGGCTTTTCCGGTCATCGGAAAGCCCCGGCAGGAGAGCGTAGCCGGATGGGCCTGTGCCTCCGGGACGCCGCCGATGAGGCGTCCCGGAGGCACGGTGCTTCACCGGCGCGCGTCAGCGCTTGGCGGCCGGCTTCTCCTTCGGCTTGTTGGCCTCGGTGACGTTCACCGCGGACCACGCCTTGTCGACCGTCTTGTACTCGGTGCTGTCGGCGCCGTAGATGTCCGCGGCGGCCTGGAGCGTGGCGGTGCGGGCCTCGTGGAAGTCCGTGGTCGAGACCATGTACCGGGTCAGCGCGCGGTAGAAGATCTGCTCCGCCTTGTCCCGGCCGATGCCGGTCACGGTCGAGCCGTCGTGGGTGGGGGAGTCGTAGTCCACGCCGTTGATGCTCTTCTTGCCGCTGCCCTCGGCCAGCAGGTAGAAGGCGTGCGAGGAGACGCCCGAGCCCGCGTGGACCTCACGGTCGTAGGAGCCGGAGTCCCAGTAGTCGACGGTGCCCTCGAGCTTGTCCTGGGACGGGTCGTCGAGGCGGCGCAGGAACTTCTGGTCCAGGCCGAGCTTCTCGCCGATCAGGTAGTTCGGGGGGTTGGCCGGGTTGTTGGTCTTGAACTCGACGGCCGTGCCGAAGATGTCGGCGAACGACTCGTTGAGCGAGCCCGCCTCGCCGAACTGGTTCTGCCGCTCGTCCACCCGCGTCGGCTGGAAGTCGGCCGTCGCCTCGACCACGCCGTGGGTGAGCTCGTGACCGGTGACGTCCAGGGCGACCAGCGCCTGCTTGAACGTTTCTCCATCACCGTCGCCGTAGAGCATGCACGAGCAGTCGGGGGACCAGAAGGCGTTGCCCACCTTGTCGCCGAAGTGCACGACCGCGTTCGGGCCGTTGCCGTCGTCCTTGATGCCGTTGCGGCCGAAGGTGCTCTTGTAGAAGTCGAGCGTGCTGGTGATGCCGTACTGCGCGTCCACCGCGGCGGTGGTCGGGTCCGAGGACGTGCCGTTGCCCCAGCTGTTGCCGGTGTGGATGAAGGGCTTGCCGTCCTTGAAGGACCCGATCTCCTTGCCGCCCGCGTCCCGGGTCTCGGCGCCGCCGCGGCTGGGGTCCTTGAGCGTGAAGGTGTTCTCGGCGGTCTGCGTGGTCGTCAGCGGCACCTTGCCGACGAAGAGGGAGGAGCCGGAACCGGTCGCCGGGGCGGGGAAGCTGCCCTGGGCCTTGCCGCCCTTCGCGGGCGCGGTGGCCTTCGAGCCGGTCTGCGGGGTGGCCTTGGCTCCCGTGCTGCGCAGCTTGGACTTCAGCTGGGGGGATATGAAGCCGTCGGTGAGCGGGGTGCTGCTGAGCACCTTGCCGGAGGCGGCGTCGACGACGACCGAGTGGATCCCGCCGGTCTCGGGGGTGTGGCTGTCGGTGACGGTGACCCGGTAGGCGAGGACCGACGTGCCCGCCGTCGCGTCGACGACCAGCTCGGTCCTGCCCGCCTTGCCGTCGGCCGAGGACGCGGCCTTGGCGGCGGCCTGGGAGGCCGTCAGCTTGGGGGCGACGGTGGGCAGGGATATCTCGTGGTGTATCGCCCGGGTCGTGCTGAGGTACTTGTTCTTGGCGTCGAGGTGGACGACGAGGTCACCGCCGACCACGGGCACACCGCGGTAGACCCGGGTGAAGCGGACGTGCCGCTTGCCCTCGGGGTCGATGAGGGTGTCCTTGACGTTCAGGGTCTCCGCCTTGCCGACACCGGTCGCGGAGGAGTGGGCGACAGCGGCGGTGCGGGCCGCCTTGACGATCTCGGCCTTGGCGGCGGCCGTGGCCGCCGTGACGGCGGAGGCCCGCGCTGTCGCACGGGCCTGGTCCTGGCCGCTGGGCGTCGCTGCGGCGGTGCCCGCCATGGTGGCCGCGGCCACGACCGCGACGGCGGTGGCGGTGAGCACTCGTCTGTGGGATGTGGGGGATGTACGCACTGTTCAGCGCCCTTTGCGGTGAGGGCGGTTCGGGACGTGCCCGGCCGCCTGCATACACGCGGTGCTGTCACTGGCGCACCGCGGGAACCTGTGGTCCCGCGGAGGACTCTGCCTGCATTGGCATGCCCACGAAAAGAGGAAAAGTCGTGATGTCCGGTGAGTTGATCAAGTCTTAACAAAGCGTCAACGCAAGGTGAGCGTGCGGCGACTTGGTGTCCACTCGCGGGTGAAGACGGCGGGTCGTGGGCGGGGGTTGTCACGACGGGCGAAGTGCTCACTATGTGAGACAGCAGGGGTGCTCGGTGAAGGAGCGCCTCATGCCTGCCAGTTGCCGCCCTCGACGCGGCGCCCCCGTCGGCGCAGCCGGGCGGCCAGCCCCTCCTCCGCCAGGTACGTCCAGGCCCGCACCGTGTCGCCGCCGAGCAGTTGGACCGGGCGGACGACTCGGACGTAGTGGTTGGCCGAGCCGCCGGGTTCGTAGCCCTCCAGCGCGTCGAGGGACGCCAGCAGCGCGTCGTGGCGGTCGGCCGGCAGCCACAGCACCTCGCCGACGACCTCGCCTTCCGGGTCCGCCACCGCGTAGGGATATCCCGGCCCCTCGAAGAGGACCGCGCCGCGCAGCCGCGCCGGTTCCTCCGCCACCGTGCGGCCGAGCAGGAACACCGTGTGGTTCCTCCGGCCGGGACGCAGCGTTCCGTATACGAAGACGGGCAGTGGTCCGCCGTGCACCACTTCGGGCTCCCTCCGTCCGCGGCCGCCGCCGGAAGGCGGGGGCACCGGGCCCGCCGTAAACTACCCGTATGGGAGAGCGGCCGGTCGCGCCCTCCGCCCCCGAACTCGTCATCGAGTCCGACAGCGGCTCGCGGACGATGAGTCCGAGCCGGGTCTACCACGTGGGGCGCGATCCCTCGAGTGACATCGTGCTCGACGACGCGCGGGTGTCATGGCACCACGCGGTGCTCCGGCCCGTCGAGGACCACTGGACGGTCGAGGACACCGGCAGCACCAACGGCACCTACGCCGAGGGCCACCGCGTCCGGATCCTGGACGTGGACGCGGGCGCCGTCATCCGCTTCGGCAACCCCTCAGACGGCCCGGCCGCCGTGCTCAGGCGGAGCGAGGCGCCCGTGTCCGTGCCCGGTGCCACCGGGACGTTCCGCGCACCCACCTCCGTGCGTCCCCTCCCGTCCCGCACCGTCCGCATCGGCCGGGGCGCCGACAACGACCTGACCGTCGACGACCTGGTCGTCTCCCGGCGCCACGCCGAGTTCCGCGCCACCCCGGACGGCGGTTACGAGATCGTGGACCTCGGCAGCCACAACGGCACCTACCTCGACGGACGCCCCGTGCAGCGTGCTGCCGTGCACCCCGGCGACATCGTCGGCATCGGCCACTCCGCGTTCTGCCTCGTCGGAGACGAACTCCAGGAGTACGTCGACACCGGCGAGGTCTCGCTCGACGTCCAGGACCTGTCCGTCCACGTGGACAAGGGGCGCAGGACGCTGCTGGACGACGTCTCGTTCCCGGTGCGCGCCAAGTGCCTGCTCGCCGTCGTCGGGCCGAGCGGCGCGGGCAAGTCGACCCTCCTCAACGCCCTCACCGGGCTGCGGCCCGCCGACCGCGGCACCGTGCTCTACGACGGCCGCGACCTCTACCACGACTACGCCGAACTCCGGGCGCGCATCGGGCTCGTACCGCAGGAGGACATCCTGCACGGCCAGCTGAGCGTGCGCCGCGCCCTCGGCTACGCCGCGGAGCTGCGCTTCCCCGGCGACACCGCGAAGGCCGAACGCCGGGCGCGCGTCGACGAGGTGATCGGCGAACTCGGCCTCAGCCGGCGCGTCGACCAGCCCGTCCACAGCCTCTCCGGCGGCCAGCGCAAGCGCGTGAGCGTCGCCCTGGAACTCCTCACGAAACCGTCCCTGCTCTTCCTCGACGAACCCACCTCCGGCCTCGACCCCGGCATGGACCGCTCGGTGATGACCATGCTGCGCGACCTGGCCGACGACGGCCGCACGGTCATCGTCGTCACCCACAGCGTGCTCAGCCTCGACCTGTGCGACCGGCTGCTGGTCCTCGCGCCCGGCGGGCGGACCGCGTTCTACGGACCTCCCGGCGAGACCCTGCCCTTCTTCGGCTTCTCCCAGTGGCCCGAGGCGTTCGAGGCGTTCGAGAACGACACCGGGCGCGACTGGGCGGGGGAGTACCGGGCCTCCCCGCAGTACCACCGGTACGTCAGCGCCGCCTCCGAACAGCCCCACCTGCCCGGCGCCCCCGACCGCGCCCCCGCCCCCGCGCCGCTCAAGGCACAGAGCTGGGGCGCCCAACTGCGCACGCTGGTGCGCCGCTACGCGGCCGCGCTGACCGCCGACCGCACCTTCCTCGCCATCATGATCGCGCTGCCGTTCGTGATGGGCGCGATGACCAGGGCCCTCGCGGGCAGCAGGCTGACCCCCGACTCCGCGATGAACGCCCTGCTCATCCTGTGCGTCGGCGGAGTGCTCACCGGCGCCGCCAACGCCGTGCGCGAGCTCGTCAAGGAACGGGCCATCTACCAACGGGAGCGCGCCGTCGGGCTGTCCAGATCCGCGTATCTGATGTCGAAGGTCGTGGTCCTGGGACTGATCACCGTCTGCCAGGCGGTCGTCCTCACCTTCGTCGGACTCTTCGGCGTCGAGACCTCCGCCCCGCGCGGCAGGGGCGTCCTCCTGCCACCGCTCGTCGAGATCACCCTGGCCGTCGCGCTGCTGTCGTTCACCGCCATGATGCTCGGCCTGCTGGTGTCGGCACTCGTCCGCAAGGAAGAGGTCACCATGCCGCTGCTGGTGCTCCTCGCGATCGTCCAGGTCGTCTTCTGCGGCGCGCTGCTCGAACTGCACGGCGTGCCGGGCCTGGAGCAGCTCGCGTGGCTGGTGCCCGCGCGCTGGGCCCTGGGCGCGATGGCCGGCACGGTCGACCTCCCGCACCTCGTGCCCGGCGGCATCACCGCCGACCCGCTCTTCCGCCACTCCACCGGTACCTGGCTGCTCGACATGGGGATGATGGTGGTGCTGTCGGCCGTCTGCGGCCTCCTCGTCGCCCGGCTGCTGCGCCGCCACGAGCCCGCCGTCATGCGGAAGTAGCAGGTGGGAGCCGCCTCATGAACCCAGCCGCCGGACCCGGCACCGCCGCGGGCTTCCGCCCCACCCACGTCGTGCCCCCGGACGGGCTGCCCGCCTGGGCGGCCCCGGACGCGGCCGTGCGCACGGAGCCGCTGGATCCGCTGCTGCCCGTGCGGCTCCTGGACCGCCGGGGCGACTGGGGGCGGGTGCTCTGCTCCAACGGCTGGACCGCCTGGGTCGACTCCCGCCCGCTCGTCCCGCTGCCCCAGGGGCCGCCCGCCGCCGGTGGGCCGCTCACCCGCACGGCCGACGCCCGGCGGCTGCTCGCCCGGGTCGAGGAGACCCTGGGCCGCTACCGCCGGGCGGTAGCCGACCTGGCCGCCGGGCGCACCGACGGGGAGACCTTCCGGCGGGACACCGAGGGGCTGCGGATCGGGGTGGTCGTCGACGGGGAGGCCGTCTGGCTCTACGACCCGGAGGAGGACCACTGGTGCTACTGCGACGGCACCGCCATGACGGCCCTCGCGCCACCGGACCGGGCGGCACCGGCGGGCGGCGACGCCGACGCCACCCGGATCGTCGGGCCGGGTGACGGCGGATGAGCCCGGACCGCGCGCTGCCGGGCGACCCCGTCGAGCGGCCCTCCGAGCTGATCGGGCGGCGCATCGCCACGTACGAGGTGGAGAGCGAGATCGGCCGCGGTGGCATGGCGGTCGTCTACCGCGCGCGTGACCTGAGGCTCGGCCGGATCGTCGCCCTGAAGCTGCTCGCCCCGGAACTCGCCCGCAACGACACCTTCCGGCAGCGCTTCGGCCACGAGTCGAGGGTGGCCGCCGCCATCGACCACCCGCACATCGTGCCGGTCTTCGAGGCCGGTGAGGCCGACGGGCTGCTCTACATCGCCATGCGGTACGTCGCCGGGCAGGACCTCCGCGCGCTCCTCGACCGCGACGGGCCGCTGCCGCTCGCCACCGCCTGCCGGATCGCCGCCCAGGTCGCCTCCGCCCTCGACGCCGCCCACGCCCACGACCTGGTGCACCGCGACGTCAAGCCCGGCAACATCCTGGTGGCGGAGGGCACCGACAGCGACCACCCCGAGCACGTGTACCTCACCGACTTCGGGCTGACGAAGAAGTCGCTGTCGCTGACCGGCTACACCCGGGTGGGCCAGTTCGTCGGCACTTTGGACTACGTGGCGCCCGAGCAGATCTCCGGGAAGCCGGTGGACGGGCGCTGCGACGTCTACAGCCTGGGCTGCGTGGTCTTCGAGATGCTCTCGGGCACCCCGCCCTTCCGGCGGGACGACGACATCGCGCTGCTGTGGGCGCACCAGTACGATCCGCCGCCCCGGCTCTCCGACCGGCTCCCCGGCCTGCCGCCCGGGGTGGACGAGGTGCTCGCCGGCGCCCTGGCGAAGTCCCCTGACGAGCGGTTCGAGAGCTGTCTGCGGTTCGTGACCGAACTGCGCCGCGCGGCGGGCGGGCCGGCGCACCGGCCGGTGGAGCACGCCGCGACCCGGGTGGACCCGTACCGTCCCGCCGGCTTCCCGCCGCCGGCGCCACCGCGCTGGGCGGCGCCGGTCTTCCCGGAAAGGGGCCTGTGACGGGCCGTCGGTTCAGAGCTCGCCGCGGCGGTGCACCCGCCACGCGAGGACACCGCCCAGCGTGCCCGCGATCGCCCCCCACAGCAGCCCGAGCCCCAGCAGCGTCCACAGCCTCGGCCGCAGCGTGACCTCGCCGCCGAAACCACCCAGGTCACCGACGCCGAGCAGCGACAGCCCGAACCGCGCCGAGACCCAGGTGAGCGCCCCGACGACGAGCAGCGTCACGGCCAGCGCCACCGCCAGCCGGACGCCGTGCCGCCAGGGCGGGGTCCCCGCCGGGGACCGTACGGCCGTGACGAACCCCGCCGCGAGCAGCGCGAACGCGGCCAGGGCCACCAGCAGCCAGGCGCGCCCGTCCTGTTCGGCGAGCGAGGAGACGTTCACGGCGGCGGTGCCGTGCTTCACGCGCAGCACCGCGGCCAGCGCCTTGGGGAACGGCAGTCCGATGGCGTCCGGGACCCGCCCGTCCCAGGTGCCGCCGAGGCCCACACCGAAGCCGAGCCAGGCGAGGTTGGGCAGTCCCAGCAGCAGGACGGCGACCGTCTCGGCCGTGTGGCCCCGGGTGCACAGGACGACCACGCCGACGACGAGCCCCACCACCACATACGCCAGCAGGACCACCAGCATCGCGAACGCGGCGGGCCGTACGGCGTCCTGGAAGCGCAGCAGCCGCGACGGCAGCGGGGTCTTGCGGGACACCGCGACGGCCAGGGCCAGCAGCACCAGCAGCCACAGCAGCCCGAGGCCGAGCGTGGGCCCCATCGCCGCGCGGAAGCCGACGACCGGCGTCGCCCCCAGGGCCGCACCGATGTCGCCGATCAGCGAATCGCCCAGGTCGATACGGAAGGTGTGCCGGGCGGCGAGCGTGATCAGCACCAGGGCGAGCAGCCACAGCAGGGCCGTACGGGCGATCCGGCCCAGCAGCTCGCCGCCGCTCGCCACCGCCCGGTGACGCAGCGGCAGCAGGAAGACCACGGCGACGGCCAGGGCACCGGCCAGGGTCACCGAGAGGGGGACGACGTCCAGGCTCGCGCCCGTACGGCCGAAGAAGCCGGCGCCGCCCGACAGCTCCACCGAGCCCCCGACGGCGGTGACCAAGGTGGCCGCGAGGACGGAGGGGAAGGCGCCGCCGGGCAGCCCGTCGGCCCCGGCCGCCCACAGGCCGAGCGCCGCGACGGCGGCCATCGCGGCGACTCCCGCGGCCACCGCCGCGAACGCGTCCCACCAGGCGCGCAAGGGATGGTGCGCGGTACCCGGGGCGGCGGCCCTCGGTGGCTGGCTCACGCTGCCTCCGGAAACGTCGTCGACGGTGGTCGGTGTGCGGCCCGGCCGGGCGGCCCGCAGTTCAACCTAAGCCCGCGGGTGCCGCGCCACCTGTTGGGCGCGTGCTTCGGGGCCCGGCCTTCCATTTGCGGGGCGCGCCGGTTTGCGTCACACAATGAACAGCGGCGAAAGAGAACAAAACAGACAACCGGACATCGCCTCCACCGTAGGAGAAGGGCCCCGTGTCGTCCGAACCACCGTCAGAGAAGCGTCCCACCGGTCCACCGTCCGGCCCCCTCGCCGGGCAGGGGTCCGGCTCCGGGGCGTCCACTCCGGAGCCCACTCGGCCCGACTGGCCGTCGGATGCCCCGGCCGCGCCCGAGGGCCCGTCAGGACCGGTTGGTCCGCCCACTCCGCCCGCCCCGCCGACCGGTGGCCACGGCTTCCCGGGCGAAGGGCCCGGCGGGGGAGGTCCCTGGTGGCGGTCCGTGCCCAAGATGGCGCTTCTCGCGGGTGCGCTCGTCGCGGCCGCGGCGCTGGCCGTCTTCTTCCTCCGTTCGGACAACGGCGGCTCCGGGGAGGTCTTCCTCCAGTCGGCCTCGGCCGAGGGCAGCGACCCCTTCACCGCGTCGACGGCGAAGGACACCGGCGGCCAGGCGACCGCCGCGCCCACCGCCCCCGCCGCCACGGGCGCCTCCGGGACCCGTACCGTCCAGGGCTCGGCACCCGGCCTCTACGGCGGCACCCAGAACGTGTCGAGCTGCGACGTCGACCGTCAGACCGGCTATCTGACCGAGGACCAGACGAAGGCCCGCGCCTTCGCGAGCGCCGCCGGGATCGAGCCCGGTGACGTCCCCGAATATCTGCGCGGCCTCACTCCCCTGCAACTGCGCGCCGACACCCGGGTCACCAACCACGGTTACAGGAGCGGCTCGGCCACGGCCTACCAGGCCGTGCTCCAGGCGGGCACGGCCGTGCTCGTCGACGACCGGGGCATGCCGCGCGTGCGCTGCGCCTGCGGCAACCCGCTCGGCCCGCCCGTCGCCACCAAGGGCACCCCCGAACCCAAGGGGAAGGCGTGGCGCGCCTACCGCCCCGGCGAGGCGATCGCCGTCGTCCCGGCCGGCGCGGCCATGGACGTCATGGTCGTCTACGACCCGCGGACCGGCCAGTGGTTCGAGCGCCCGGTGGGCACGAGGGGCGACAGCGACAGCCCCACCTCGCGCCCCAGCACCGGGACGTCACCGGGCCCGGCACCGTCGAGCACGGCGCCGAGCAGCCCCGCGCCGTCGCAGTCGTCCCCCTCGCCGTCGGTGTCCCACAGCTCCCCGCCGCCGTCCCCGTCCCCGAAGGCACCCGGTCCTGCGTACGGCCCCGCAGCCCGGCCCGGGGCCCGGCCGTGACCGACCGGCGGACCGCGCGAGGGGCCGGGCCTTCGGGCCTGTCCCGTTCGTACGCGCCCGAGCGGGCGAAACGCGACCCGGGCCGATGAGCCGGCCGCCCGCGCCCGCCGTCGTCGCCCCCGCGTACGCGAGGGCGGTGCCGGGGGCGGTGCGCGCGGTGCGTTCCGGGTGGCCGCTGTGCACGGCCGCGGTCCTCTACAACGCGTGGGTCCTGGAGTTCGTCCTGCCCACAGGGCTGGACGCCCGGCACTCCTACGTCAGTGAGCTCTTCGCCGCCGACCAGCGGCTCCACGTGCTCTTCGGCGGGATCGAGATCGTCACGGCCCTGCTCATCGCGGTGGGGGCGGCCCCGTGCGTACTGCCGCGAGGTGGCCCGGTCCCGGCGGACCGGTGGGCCACCGGCGGCCGCTGGGCGCTCGTCGCCTTCGCCGTGTCGTCCGTGGCCGACGTGCTCCTGCCGATGCGCTGCGCGCCGTCCGTCAACAGGGCCTGCGAGGCGGTGAATCCGTGGCACACGGGCACGAGCGCCCTCGCGCACGCCGCGCTGTTCGCTTCCATGACGCTGTTCATCGTCGCTTCACGGGCGGCCGGGGGCCGGTGGCCGCTGGTCCGCCGGTGGGCGCCGTGGGTGCTCGGAAGCGCGCTGGTGACGGCCCTGGCGACGGTGGGCCCGCTGTTCGGGAGGCCGGGGTGGCACGGGGTGCCGCAGCGGGCGCACCTGCTGCTGGTGGGGGTGTGGCTGGTGCTGCTCGCAGTGCCACCGCGCCGCCGGTGACGGGGGCCTCCGGGGACCCGTCGGCAGCAGGCACCTTGGGAGGTATTTCGGCAATGCTGTTCCGTTTAGGCGGGGCGCTTTTGGCTTTCGATGTAGCCCTTCACTGCTTGGAGTGATGTGCCTCCGCATGATCTCTTTGCGGCGCGTCAGCATCTCGTCGTGGAGGCGTTCCGCTGGTACTTGGTGGTGAAGGCCAAGTGCGCATGGAGGTGATGGATGACGTGACGGCCGCGCCTTACATCGGAGTTTGGATCCCAGCATGGTGACATTACCAACTGTAGTATTGTTCAGGCGGGTTGGCGGTGGAAGGAGGTGGGTCGGGTGATTCGTGCGTACAAGTTCCTGATGCGGCCCACCGTGGGGCAGACGGCCGCGCTCGGTGAGATGCTGCGGGATCACTGCTCGCTCTACAACGGCGCGCTGCAGGAACGCCGCGACGCCTACCGGCACGTCTCGAAGACCAGCATCAAGTACGGGGACCAGTCCGCGCAGCTCAAGGACATCCGGGCGTTCGACCCGGAGCGGCAGGGGCGCTGGTCGTTCTCGTCGCAGCAGGCCACCTTGCGCCGGTTGGACAAGGCGTTCGCTGCGTTCTTCCGCCGTGTGAAGTCCGGCGATACGCCTGGATACCCACGCTTCAAGGGTCTCGGGCACTTCGACACCGTGACCTTCCCCAAGGACGGTGACGGCTGCCGCTGGGACTCCACCCCGCACGACTCCCGGACCCGGGTTCGTCTCCAAGGTGTCGGGCATGTACGGGTGCACCAGCACCGGCCCGTACGCGGCCGGGTCAAGACGATCAGCGTCAAGCGGGAAGGCCGCCGCTGGTACGTCATCCTCGCCTGTGACGACGTTCCCGCCGAACCGCTTCCGGTCACGGGCAGCATCGTGGGCATCGACGTGGGCACGGTGCACTTCTTCACCGGCTCGGGTGGCGTCCACGTCGAGAACCCCAGGTTCCTCGACAAGATGGCTGCCGGGCTGGCCGCCGCGCAGCGGCACCTGGACACCTTCCCCAAGCGCACCCGGCGCCGTACGAGGAAACACCGCGCCGCTGCTCGGAAGGTCGCCAAACTGCATGCCAAGATCCGGCGTCAGCGTCTCGACCACCACCACAAGCAGGCCCTTGCCCTGGTCCGCGAACATGACGTGATCGGGCACGAGAAGCTGAACACAGCGGGCATGACCAAGGCGCCCGCACCCAAGCCCGACCCCGGCAAGGATGGCGCGTTCCTCCCGAACGGTGCCGCCGCGAAGGCCGGACTGAACAAGAACATCCTCGACGCGGGTTGGGGGCTGTTCCTGGGAATCCTGGCGCAGAAGGCTGAGAGTGCCGCGCGCCGTGTGATCCCGGTGGACGCCCGCAATACCTCCCGCACCTGCCCGATTGCCGCCGGAGGCTGCGGGCACGTCGCGAAGGAGAACCGTGTCACCCAAGCGAAGTTCGAGTGCGTCAAGTGCGGGTTCGTTGAGAACGCCGACACGGTAGGCGCGCTGAACGTCCTGCACAGGGCCGGGCTGGTCCTCTGCGACGCTGCTTAGTGGTCTGCGTCGTAAATCCTTCGGGGGTTGATCATGCGGCTGGGGCGGCGGAGGATTCTTCTGGGTGATCGGCGGTGTGCCGGTCGAGT
>NZ_JBFBBD010000085.1:0-28687 GCF_040689515.1 Streptomyces sp. NPDC051173 | reverse complement strand
GAAACTGGGGGCAAGCCCCCAGACCCCCTGTCCTCAAACGCCGGACGGGCTGATTGTGCTGGCTTCGGTCCGCACCATCCAGCCCGTCCGGCGTTTGAGGACGCGCCCGAAGGGCGCCTCCGCCGCAGGCGGCGAACCGGCCCGCAGCCGGGGGCTTGGGGCACGCGCCCCAGTTCGGGAAGGGGCGGGGTGGGGAAAGGCCCGCCGCAGGCGCAGCGGGCCCGTACCCCCAGGCAAAACCCCTGGCAGGGCGCGCTACAGCCCCTGCCAGGCCGGCTTGTTGGCGTACGTGTGCCGGAAGTAGTCGGAAAGCTTCAGCTTCGACGCCGCGCCCTCGTCGACGACGACCGTCGCGTGCGGGTGGAGCTGGAGCGCGGAGGCCGGGACCAGGGCCGAGACGGGGCCCTCGACGGTCGCGGCGACGGCGTCGGCCTTGCCCTCGCCGGTGGCCAGCAGGACCAGGTGGCGGGCCTCCAGGATGGTGCCGATGCCCTGGGTGATGACGTGGTGGGGCACCTGGTCGATGTCGCCCTCGAAGAACCGCGCGTTGTCGACGCGGGTCTGCTCGGTGAGCGTCTTGATCCGGGTGCGGGAGGCGAGCGAGGAGCACGGCTCGTTGAAGCCGATGTGCCCGTCGGTGCCGATGCCGAGCAGCTGGAGGTCCACGCCGCCGGCCTCGGGCAGCGCCCGGTCGTACGCCTCGCAGGCGGCCTGGACGTCCTCGGCGGTGCCGTCGGGACCCATGAAGGAGTCCTCGGTCAGCCCGAGCGGCTCGACGACCTCGCGCAGCACCACCGAGCGGTAGGACTCGGGGTGGTCGGCGGGCAGGCCGACGTACTCGTCGAGCTGGCAGACGCGGGCGCGCGAGGCGTCCACCGCGCCCGCGCGGACCTTGCCCGCCAGCGCCTCGTAGATGGGCAGCGGGGTGGAGCCGGTGGCCACGCCCAGCAGGGCGTCCGGCTTGCGACGCAGGAGCTCGGCCATGGCCTCCGCGATGAGCTCGCCGCCTGCCTTGGCGTCCGGGACGATGACAACTTCCACGCTGTGCCTGCCGATCTGGAGAGTGGGCTGTGGGGTTGTGGTATAGACCAATCTAACAGAGTGGACTGTCCGGAAGATGCTTCCCCTCCCCGTCCGTCCGCGTACCGGGGGAGCGGGCAGCGGGCCGTAAATACGGCGGCCGTGGAGTTTGAGAACGAAGCGCGGCCGGGGATATCGGCGGGAGGCGGTGGCCGAGTGGTGAGAGCCGAGGGGGGCGGCCACTACGGGCCGCGGCGCCTGGCCGGGACCCTCGGCCCGGCCGGCACCGCAGCCCGGAGCCGGTTCGGCCCACCGGCGGCGCGGGGTGTGCGGTCCCCGCGGCGCGGTGCGGCCGATGGGAGGCCGCGGCGCGATCAGGGCAGAAGGTGCCGGGCCTCGATCCACCCTCCTGTGCGGGGAAGGCGGAAACTTTGCTTACTCATTGTGGACTAGACCATTCGCCCATGTCCATGCCCGTGCGGGCGCCAGGTGGAACAAAGTGAGGCCGTCGGGCGCGGGTAGGCTCACAGCCGTGCCCTCCATGAACGACCTCGTACGCCAGCACACCGCCCTGGGCGACTCCGACCTGGAGTGGCTCCACCTGCTGGTCTCGGAGTGGCAGTTGCTCTCCGACCTGTCCTTCGCCGACCTCGTCCTGTGGGTCCCCACCCTCGACGGCACCCGCTATGTGTCCGTCGCCCAGATGCGGCCCAACACCGGCCCCACCTCCTACCAGGACGACATGGTCGGCCACCTCGTGCCGCGCGGCCGCCGCCCCATGCTCGACGCCGCGCTCGACGAGGGCCGGATCGTCCGCGAGGGCGACCCGGAGTGGCGCGAGGAGGTCCCGGTCCGGGTCGAGTCCATCCCCGTACGCAGGGAGGGGCGGGTCCTCGGGGTCATCGCCCGCAACACCAATCTGCTGACCGTGCGGACGCCGAGCCGGCTGGAGCTCACCTACCTCCAGAGCGCCTCGGACCTCGCCCAGATGATCGCGAACGGGACCTTCCCGTTCCCCGGTCAACAAGTCGACATGGACGCCTCGCCTCGTGCCGGTGACGGTCTGATCAGGCTCGACGCGGACGGCATCGTGCAGTACGCCAGCCCCAACGCGCTCTCCGCCTACCACCGGCTCGGCCTCGCCGCCGACCTCGTGGGGCATCATCTGGGCGAGACCACCGCTCAGTTGGCGCCCTCGCGCGGACCGGTGGACGAGTCCCTCGCCAAGCTCGCCAGCGGCTGGGCGCCGCGCGAGTTCGAGGTCGAGGGCAGCGACGGCGTCATCCAGCTCCGGGCGATTCCCCTCAAACCCAAGGGAAATCACATCGGTTCACTCGTACTCCTGCGCGACGTCACCGAACTGCGTCGCCGCGAGCGCGAGTTGATCACCAAGGACGCGACCATCCGGGAGATCCACCACCGGGTGAAGAACAACCTCCAGACCGTGGCCGCGCTGCTGCGCCTCCAGGCCCGCCGGATCGGCTCCACCGAGGGCCGCGAGGCGCTGGAGGAGGCGGTCCGCCGGGTCGGCTCGATCGCGATCGTCCACGAGACGCTGTCGCAGAATCTCGACGAGCGGGTGGAATTCGACGAGATCGCGGACCGCGTCCTGGCCATGGTCGCCGAGATCTCCCCGGGCCGGGTCGCCGGCCGGCGCACCGGGCGCTTCGGCATCCTCGACGCCGAGGTCGCGACGCCGCTGTCGATGGTCCTGACCGAGCTGCTCCAGAACGCGATGGAACACGGCTTCGGGCCGGGGGAGACGGGCACGGTCGAGATCACCGCCGTCCGTAGCGGCACCCGCAAGGAGGCCCGCCTGCTGATCTCCGTCCAGGACGACGGCCGCGGCCTGCCGGAGGGCTTCGACCCCCAGCGCACGGGAAATCTCGGCCTCCAGATCGTGCGGACGCTGGTGGAGGGCGAGATGGGCGGCACCTTCGGCATGCTGCCGGCGCCGGGCGGCGGCACGAAGGTGGTCCTGGACCTGCCGGTCAGGGCCGACAAGCCGTAGCCCGGGCGCGGGCGCGTCGCTGTGAGGACGCTCCCGCACAACGCAACGAGCCCCGGACCTTGAAAGGTCCGAGGCTCAAAGCTATGCGCATCGGGGGGTACTGCGCGCTGCGGCTCGGGTGGCCGAAGGGGTGTCGGCTCAGGCGGTCGCGTTACGCGCCCGGTTGCGAGCGGCACGGCGCTTCATGGCGCGGCGCTCGTCCTCGCTGAGTCCACCCCAGACGCCGGAGTCCTGACCGGACTCGAGCGCCCACTGCAGGCACTGCTCCATGACGGGGCAGCGGCGGCAGACGGCCTTGGCTTCCTCGATCTGCAGCAGCGCAGGACCGGTGTTGCCGATGGGGAAGAAGAGCTCGGGGTCTTCCTCGCGGCAAACGGCGTTGTGACGCCAGTCCATGGCTGCTCCATCTCCTCGTTATTGCGGCTACGTTGCTTGTGAATGTGAACGCTTTCACGAATCCCCCCGCAAGGGAAGGGCTGACGCCCAGTCGAAACTGGGGCAGTCCAGGAAAAAGGGAGGGGGTTCGGGCTGTGTCGGGGAGCCTTGTTGAGCGGCCGTCCCGATCGCCATGAAGAGACTCGCAAACCTCGGCGGCGGATACAACCCCTTCTGGAAAGTTTTTTTTGATTCCTCGGTGTCGGCTAGGTCACAGCCGTACTTCCAGGGGGTGGAACCCAGCCTAAACGTTCGAGTGGAAGGACTTTAGGCCCTACCGCTCACACAATCACACGCAGTGCACGGCGTACGCCTGTGAACGTCACGCTCGTACGCAGCCCGAGGTGGTCACCGTCCATCTGGAAAGGCAGCGGGACCTGCGAATGCAAGGTGAACGCGGTCTGGTCGTGCAGGGACACGGCGTGTTTTCCGTGCGGTCCTCGTTCGGGCGTCGACCTCATCAGCTGAGTGAGGTGGCGACCGGCCGCCGCTGTCGACAGCTTGGTGAATCCCAGCACGTCAAGGGCGGTGTCGAAGGACGCCTGCGGGGACGCGTAGAGCGGGCGGTTGCCCAGGTACGACCACGGCGCGGTGTTGCAGATTATCGACATGACGAGATTCGTGAGTGGTTCCTCGCCCGGTCGTTCGAGGGTGATCGTGCCGTGCCGGCGATTCGGTTCACCGACGAATTGACGCATCACCTGTCGCACATACAGAGCGTGCGTCGAACGCTTGCCGCGCTCGCGCTGCTGCTCCACCCGGCCCACCACACCGGCGTCGAATCCGAATCCGGCACAGAAAGTGAACCAGCGCTCCGGAACGCCCTCGTCCGCCGTGCCGGGGGTGCCCCCCGCGAGACCCAGGCCGACCGTGCGTTCGGTGCCCTGGCGGAGCGCGTCGAGCAGCGCGCCCGTCGCCTCCACCACGTCGTTGGGCAGTCCCAGCGCGCGGGCGAAGACGTTCGTCGAGCCGCCGGGCACCACCGCGAGGCGGGGGAGGCCCTCCGGGTCGGGGCCGCCGTGCAGGAGTCCGTTGACCACCTCGTTGACCGTGCCGTCGCCGCCGAGCGCGACCACGAGGCCCGTGTTGCCGTCCTCCGCGGCCCGCCGTGCGAGGTCCCGGGCGTGCCCCCGGTACTCCGTGGTGGCGACCTCCAGCTTGAGGTCGCTGGCGAGCGCGTGCACCAGGACATCACGGGTACGGGCACTGGTGGTGGTGGCCGACGGGTTGACCACAAGGAGCGCACGCATGCGCGCTAGCCTACCTACCTGTCGGTACACGACCCATCCCCGGCCCGCGGTCCACCGGTGTCCCGTCGGTCACGTCGAGTGCCGCCGGACCCCGTACGGAATGGGCCAGGGCTACCCTGACGGGGTGAGCAGCAAGCAGTCCGCGCCGAAGTCCGCCCGTAAGAGCACCCGTGACGCCCGGGGCAGCCGGGACGGCGAGAAGAGTCACACCCCCGCGGCCCCCGAGCCCGCCGGCCCCCGGCCCGGGCGGCTGACGGCGGCGGCCGTGCTCACCGCGCTGGAGGGCGTCACCTTGCTGATCGGCGGGGTGTATCTGCTGGTCATGGGCTTCGCCGGGAAGCCGGACAGCCCGCAGCAGGCGGAGATGCTCGCGGTGACCGTGCTCGCCCTCGCCGTGCTGCCGCTGGCGGCGGCACGGGGGCTGTGGCAGCGCAAGCGCTGGAGCCGGGGCCCCGCGATGATCACCCAGCTCATGGCGCTGCCGGTCGCCTGGACGCTCGGCAACGCCGGGGGCGCGCTGATCGCCGCGGGCGTGGTCCTCGCGCTGGTGGCTGTGGGCACGCTGGCGCTGCTGGTGAACCCCACCGCGACCGAGGCGCTCGGCATCGGCCCGCGCGAAAGCTGACGCACGGGCCCCGAAGGGCCCCGTCCGATTCGTCCCTCGCCGGCGTCCGGGCCGGCTACTCCTCGATGAGCAGGCGGTCCCGGAGCTGGGCGAGGGTGCGGGCCAGCAGCCGGGAGACGTGCATCTGCGAGATCCCGACCTCCTGGGCGATCTGGGACTGGGTCATGTTGCCGAAGAAGCGGAGCAGCAGGATCTTCTTCTCGCGCGGCGGCAGGTCCTCCAGCAGCGGTTTGAGCGACTCGCGGTACTCCACGCCCTCCAGCGCCTCGTCCTCCGCGCCCAGGGTGTCCGCGACGGCCGGGGACTCGTCGTCCGTGTCGGGGACGTCCAGGGAGAGGGTGCTGTAGGCGTTGGCGGACTCCAGCCCCTCCAGCACCTCCTCCTCGGAGATCCCCAGCTGCTCGGCCAGCTCGTGGACCGTGGGGGCGCGGCCGTGCCGCTGGGAGAGCTCGGCCGTGGCCGTGGTCAGGGCCAGCCGCAGCTCCTGGAGGCGGCGCGGCACCCGCACCGCCCAGCCCTTGTCACGGAAGTGCCGCTTGATCTCGCCCACCACCGTGGGCGTCGCGTACGTGGAGAACTCCACCCCGCGGTCGGGATCGAAGCGGTCGACCGACTTGATCAGACCGATCGTGGCGACCTGGGTGAGGTCGTCGAGCGGCTCCCCGCGGTTGCGGAACCGCCGGGCCAGGTGCTCCACCAGGGGCAGGTGCATCTGCACCAGGTGATTGCGCAGCTGGGCCCGCTCGAGCGAGCCGTCCGGCAGCGCCCGCAGCTCGATGAACAGGGCACGGGCTCCACTGCGGTCCTGCGCGGTGGGGTGCTGGTGCCACTGTTGATGCCGGTGCTGTTCCATGTGGTCCGCCCGCTCTGGTGGGTCGCTCGCCTCGCCCGGCGCCGGCGTCACCGGGTCACCCGGATCCGCCGGCAGCTGCCGGGCAGGCTGCTGCGGGATGGCCGGGGCACGCACTCCCCGCGACGATGCAGTACTCACGGAGCCCCCTCTTCCGTCACGGCTGTCCGGGGCCGGCGCCGCGCTTCTTGTGCAGGCTGATGCTGACCGTGCGGTCGGCGGCGACCGTCGAGTCGACCTCGCCGGCCAGGGCGGAGAGGACCGTCCAGGCGAAGGTGTCGCGCTCGGGCGCGCGGCCGTCCGTCGTGGGCGCCGAGACGGTCACCCGCAGCGCGTCGCCCACGAGGCGGAAGACGCAGCTGAGAACGGAGCCGGGCACGGCTTGTTGCAGAAGGATCGCGCACGCCTCGTCCACCGCGATACGCAAGTCCTCGATCTCGTCGAGGGTGAAGTCCAAGCGGGCCGCGAGACCGGCCGTAGCCGTACGCAGCACCGACAGGTAGGCACCCGCAGCGGGCAGCCGGACTTCCACGAAGTCCTGGGTCCCGGGCTCGCCTGCGATCTGGGACACCCTCACCTCCAAGGTGGCACAAGCTTCTTGAGCTGTTACGAGCACCGGCCCCGTGCTGACCGCCCCTCGGGTGAGGGGCTTTGGCACGGCCCGGCGCGGCACGTGGTTCGGCTGCGACGCTATCGCGATCTGGGGTTCTGTGGAGCAGCCCCGTGACTGTCACTCATGGTAAACCCATGAGCACGGACAGTGGCTAGGGCCTTGCGGTCTCAAATCGAAAGAGCAGTCGCCCTGTTGGGATTTTCGTCACTCTGCGCGAGCGCCGCAAGAGTGTGGAGCGGTTCTCCGGACATCCGTTGCACCGTCCACTCGTCCATCGGCTCGGCGCCGAGCGACTTGTAGAACGCGATCGAGGGTGCGTTCCAGTCCAGCACTGACCATTCGAAACGCTGGTAGCCCCGGTCCACGCAGATCCGTGCGAGGGTGGCGAGGAGCGCCTTGCCGTGGCCCGCGCCGCGCGCCCGCGGGCGGACGTAGAGATCCTCCAGATGGATACCGTGCGTACCCGTCCAGGTGGAGAAGTTGCGGAACCAGAGCGCGAAGCCGACCGGGTCGCCCGCCGGTATCCCGCCCTCGGCACCTTCCTCGTCACTCTCCGCTATCAGTGCGAAGATCGCCGGGTCCGCGCCGAAGAGGGCCTCGCGCAGCTGCTCCTCGGTCGCCTTCGCGTCCTCCAGCGCCCTTTCGTACTCCGCCAGTTCGCGGATCATGGTGCGGATGACGGGAACGTCGTCGGGCGTGGCGGGTCGGATCATGTCTGCATGCTAGGGCCTGTCCGGCGGATCCTGTGGCCGGTTCCGCGGGTGGTGTCGTCCGCACACCACCGCCGCGCGGCGGGCACCCGCCGCGCTCCCTCAGACGATCCGCCGGTCCGTGTAGCACCAGCGCCAGGTCTGGCCCGGCTCGAAGCTGCGCATCACCGTGTGCCCGGTCTCCTCGAAATGCCCCGTCGCGTGGCGGTACGGCGAGGAGTCGCAGCAGCCGACATGCCCGCAGACCAGGCACAGCCGCAGCTGCACCGGGTTGCTGCCGACGGCCTCGCACTCCGGGCAGGTCGGGTGCAGCGGCGCGGGCTCGGGGCGCGGCAGCTCGGGAACATGCGGGCACTCGCTCATGATTGCCAGACTAGTTCGCACCGCCGAGGGCTTCGAACGGAGACGGCCGGGACCGATGGATGTCATGCCACTGCTGATGCTGATCGCGGCCAGCGCCGCGGTCGCGGGCACCGCCCGGAGGACCCCGGTGCCCGCGCCCCTGCTGCTCGTCGCCGTCGGACTCGTCGCCTCCTACGTGCCCGGCGTGCCCGAGTACACCCTCGACCCCGGCATCGTGCTCCCCCTGCTCCTGCCGCCCCTCCTGCACACGGCCGCGCTCGACAGCTCGTACCTCGACATCCGCGCCAACATCCGCCCGGTGGCGCTGTTGTCGGTCGGCTATGTCCTCTTCGCGACCTTCGCGGTCGGATATGTGGCGTACCTGATCGTGCCCGGACTTCCGCTCACCGCAGCGCTGGTGCTCGGCGCGGTCGTCGCCCCGCCCGACGCCGTCGCGGCCACGACCATCGCGCGCCGCCTCGGTCTGCCCTCCCGCATCACCACGATCCTCCAGGGCGAGTCCCTGGTGAACGACGCCACCGCGATCACCGCCTACAAGGTGGCGCTCGCCGCCGCCGTGGGCGAGGGCGCGACCTGGGGCGAGGGCTTCCGCGAGTTCGCCGTCGCGTCGCTCGGCGGCATCGGGGTCGGGCTGGTCCTCATGGTGCCGCTGCACTGGCTGCGCAAGCGGCTGCGCGAACCGCTCCTGCAGAACACCCTCTCCCTCCTCATCCCCTTCGCCGCCTACGCCGCCGCCGAGGTGGTCGGGGCCTCCGGGGTGCTCGCCGTCGTGGTCGTCGCCCTCTACCTCGGCCACCACTCCTGGCAGGTCGACTTCGCGACCCGCCTCCAGGAGGCCGCCGTCTGGCGCATGGTCGCCTTCGTGCTGGAGTCCGCGGTCTTCGCGCTCATCGGGCTCCAACTGCCCGTGGTGATGCGCGGACTGGGGGAGTACGACCTGGGGCAGGCCGCCCTCTGGTACGCCTCCGCGGTCTTCGCCGCCGTCGTGGCCGCCCGCTTCGTCTGGGTCTTCCCCGCGACGTTCCTGCCGCGCGCCTTCTCCGCCCGCATCCGCGAACGGGAGCCCGACACCACATGGAAGGCGCCGCTCGTCGTCGGCTGGGCCGGGATGCGCGGCGTGGTCTCCCTCGCCATCGCCTTCTCGATCCCCGTGACCACACACCACGGACAGCCCTTCCCCGCCCGCAACCTCGTCCTCTTCCTGACCTTCACCACGGTCATCGGCACGCTCGTCGTCCAGGGCCTCACCCTGCCCCCGCTCATCCGCCGGCTGCGGCTGCCCGCGCCCCACCCGACCGCCGAGACGCTCGCCGAGGCACAGGCCCAGAGCGAGGCGTCGACGGCCGCCGAACGCCGCCTCGACGAACTCCTCGCCGACGACCGCAACACCCTCCCCGAACCCCTCGCCGACCGCCTCCGCACCGTCATGGAACGCCGCCGCAACGCGGTGTGGGAACGGCTCGGCGCGGTCGACGAGGTGACGGGCGAGTCGGCCGACGACACGTACCGGAGGCTGGCCAGGGAGATGATCGGGGCCGAGCGGGAGGTGTTCGTCTCCCTGCGGGACGCTCGGCGTATCGACGACGAGATGCTTCGGACGCTGTTGCGGCGGCTGGATCTCGAGGAGGCGGCGGCTTATCGGGAGGAGACGGGGTAAGCAGGCTGCTGCCCCTGCGTCTTGGGTGCGGGTCCGTTGCCGGGTGCGGGTCGCTTCGCGCCTGCGGCGGGCTTCTTCCCCAGCCCCGCCCCTTCCCGAAACCGGGGAGACCCCGGACCCCAACGCGGCTGCGCCGCGTGTCCTCAATCGCCGGACGGGCTGAAATCAGCCCGTTGGGGGCACCTCCCAGCGGTAGCTGGGGGAGTTTGAGGACAGCGCGCGAAGCGTGCTTCGGGGGTCTGGGGGCTTGCCCCCTCACGCGGCGGAGCCGCAGATCGGACACAGCCGGGAAGGGGCGGGGCTGGGGAACGAAGCAGCCGTCAGGCGCTCGGATCCGCGCCCGTGATCACCGCTGCCACCGTCGTGCCCCGAGCGAACGCCCCCTCCGAGGCCAAGGCCGTCAGGCCGAAGAGCATCTTCGCCACATACAACCGCTCCACCCGCAAACCGTGCCGAGACGCGAAATCGTCCGCGAAAGCGAGCAGCTCAGGGGACAGGCGGGCGTAACCGCCGCAGTGGAAGCGTTCGTCCAGGGTCCAGTCGCCCCGCGGACCACCGAAAGCGGCCTGCTGCAAGCGCCGTATCTCCTCGCCCAGGAAGCCTCCCTTGAGCACGGGGAAGCCGATCGTCCGCTGCGTACCGGACAGACCCGCGGCGAGGCCCGCGAGGGTGCCGCCGGTGCCGCAGGCGATGCCGACGACGTCCGCCGCGCCGCGCAGCTCCCGGCCGAGCGCGACGCAGCCGCGCGCGGCGGCCGCGTTGCTGCCGCCCTCGGGGACGACGAAGCAGTCGCCGCCGGCCAGCTCGGCGAGGACGCCGGGCTCGGTCTTGCGGCGGTACGTGGCGCGGTCGACGAACCGCAGCCGCATGCCGTCGGCCACGCAGGCCGCCAGCGACCAGTTGAGCGGCCGGTCGGCGAGCTCCTCGCCCCGGACGACGCCGACCGTGGCGAAGCCCAGCAGCCGGCCCGCGGCGGCGGTCGCCCGCAGGTGGTTGGAGTACGCGCCGCCGAAGGTCAGCAGTGTGCGCCGCCCCGCCTCGGCGGCGGCCCGCAGATTGGGCTCCAGCTTGCGCCACTTGTTGCCCGGGAGCTCGGGGTGTATCAGGTCGTCGCGCTTGAGCAGCAGCCGTACGCCCCGGCGGGCGAACCGCTCGTCCCGCAGCTCTTCGAGCGGGGACGGCAGCCGTGGCCGCAGCGCGGCGAGGGCGGCGGAGGCGGTGGGGAAGTCGCTGGTCACGCCCCCATTCTCGCCGCGGCGGGCGTATTCACCATCCGAGTCATCACCGAGTCACCATCCCAGGCGTCACTTGAGCCGCTCGCCGATGCGCTCGCGCAGCCGGTCCATGGAGAAGCCGGTGGGGTCGAGCTTGCCGGGCCGCCATTCGAGGTGCCCGATCACGGACCGCTCGGTCCAGCCGTGGAAGCGGCAGATCGCGGCCGCCACCTGCTCGACGGCCAGCAGCTGCTCCTCCGGCCAGGGGTCCTTGCCGTCACCGAGGTTGACGCATTCGAAGCCGTAGAAATGGACGTTGCCGTCGGTGTCGGCCCAGCGGACGGGTGGCAGCCGCTTCTCGGCGATCACCGCCTGGAGCACGTCGCCGTCGCCGCCGCCAGCGTGATTGGCGCGGCCGCAGCCGACGAGGTGGATCCTGCCGTCCTTGGCGATGACACCGTGGCACAGCGGGCCGGGGAGCTGGTCGTAGCCGTTCCAGCAGAGGCGTACGGTGCTGTCGGTGCCCGAGGACGCCGTGTGGTGGATCATCACTCCGTTGACCGGGCCCCAGGGGCCGTGCCCGGCACGGTTGTGATTGCGCCAGCCGTCGACCTCGACGACCGTGGCGCCCTCGCGTCTGAGCGCGGCCAGGAACTCGTTCGCGGACATGGGTGGGGCCATGCCGCCCTCCTTGCGAAACCAGGTGGCATACGCCGGACGCGTAGGCCGAATGACCCCCTTGTACCCAAAAGTTCGCAGGTGGGCCGGGCGTTCGGATATCGTGCGAGCCGATCCGGCCTCAGGCCGAAAATCTCATCGTCGACACGGAAGCGCGAGACCCGGGACAGTGGACTACCAGACCGTTCTCGAAGAGGTCGCCGCGTTCGTGCGGCCGTTGGTCGGCCGTGGCCAGGTGGCCGACTACATCCCGGCCCTCGCCGGCGTCGACATCGGCCGGTTCGGGATGGCCGTCGTGGACGTGGACGGCGGGGTGTACGGGGTCGGGGACTGGGAGCGGCCGTTCTCCGTGCAGTCCATCTCCAAGGCGTTCAGCCTCGCGCTGGTGCTGGCCGAGGGCGGCGACCGGATCTGGGACCGCGTCGGCACGGAACCGTCCGGAAACCCCTTCAACTCCCTGGTGCAACTCGAATACGAGAACGGCATCCCCCGCAACCCCTTCATCAACGCGGGCGCCCTCGTCGTCACCGACCGGCTCCAGACCCTGACCGGCGACGCCAGCACCACGATGCTGGAGTTCCTGCGCGCGGAGAGCGGCAACCCGGACGTCTCCTTCGACCCGGCCGTCGCCGCCTCCGAGACCGAGCACGGCGACCGCAATGCCGCCCTCGCCCACTTCATGGCCAGCTACGGAAACCTCGACAACCCCGTACCCACCGTGCTGGAGCACTACTTCTGGCAGTGCTCCATCGAGATGAGCTGCCGCGACCTCGCCCTGGCGAGCGGCTTCCTCGCCCGCCACGGCCTGCGCGCCGACGGCACGCGGCTGCTGCCGCGCCGTGAGGCCAAGCAGATCAACGCCGTCATGCTCACCTGCGGGACGTACGACGCCGCCGGCGACTTCGCCTACCGCGTGGGCCTGCCGGGCAAGAGCGGCGTGGGCGGCGGCATCGTCGCCGTCATACCGGGACGCTGCACGCTGTGCGTCTGGAGCCCCGGGCTGGACGCGCGGGGCAACTCCGTGGCGGGTGTCGCGGCGCTCGACCACTTCACGACGCTCACGGGCTGGTCGGTCTTCTGACGCGGTGGCGCCCGCCGCCGCGGTGACCCATGGTGGGGCGAGGAGGTGGGCCTCATGGAGCACGAGTTGCGTGCGGAGTACGTGGACGGCGGGTCGCCCGGTGCGGCGGTCAAGACGTGGCACGTCGTGCGGCTGGAAGCGACGACGGCCATGTGCGGGCGTGAGCTTCTCCCTGCGGCGGAGGTGCGCTCCACCGACGAATGGGGGACGCCGGGGCTGGCGCTGTGCCACTCGTGTGGGGCGCTGTATTTGCGCGAAGCGCCGTAGGGGGTGCGGGTGCGTTGCCTCCCCCAGCTACCGCTGGGGGAGGCAACGGACCCGCGCCCGGAGGGCTACGCCCGGAGGGCTACGGGCAGCGCACCACCTGGCCCGCGTACGAGAGGTTGCCCCCGAAGCCGAAGAGGAGGATCGGCTCGCCGGAGGCGACCTCGCCGCGGGCGACGAGTTTGGAGAGGGCGAGCGGGATGCTCGCGGCGGACGTGTTGCCGGACTCGGTGACGTCCGTGGCGATCACCGCGTTGACCGCGCCGAGCTTCCGCGCGACCGGCTCGATGATCCGCAGATTCGCCTGGTGGAGCACGACCGCGGCGAGATCCTCCGGGGCCACCCCGGCCCGCTCGCAGACGCCGCGCGCGATCGGCGGCAGCTGCGTCGTGGCCCAGCGGTAGACGGACTGCCCTTCCTGGGCGAAGCGCGAGGGCGTGCCCTCGATCCGTACGGCGTGCCCCATGTCCGGCACCGAGCCCCAGACGACCGGGCCGATCTCCGGGGCGGCCGAGGCCGTGACCACCGCGGCGCCCGCGCCGTCGCCGACCAGGACGCAGGTCGTGCGGTCGGTCCAGTCCGCGACGGCGGTGAACTTCTCCACGCCGATGACCAGTGCGTTCGTGGCGGCCTTGGCCCGGATCGCGTGGTCGGCGCTGGCGAGGGCGTGGGTGAAGCCGGCACAGACGACGTTGACGTCCATGACGGCGGGGGAGGGCAGGCCGAGCGCGGCGGCCACGCGGGCGGCCGTGTTCGGGCTGCGGTCGACGGCCGTGCAGGTGGCGACGAGCACGAGGTCGATGTCGGCGGCGTCGAGCCCGCTGTTCGCGAGCGCCTTCGCCGCCGCCTGGGTGGCCATCGAGGCGACGGTCTCGTCGGGTTCGGCGACGCGGCGCGTACGGATGCCGACGCGGGAGCGGATCCACTCGTCGCTGGTGTCGACCATGGTCGCCAGCTCGTCGTTGGTCAGCACCTTGGCGGGCTGGTAGTGGCCGAGGGCGAGGATGCGGGACCCGGTCATCGACGGTTCCTCCTGCGCGGGGCGGACGGACGGTGGTGGTACGGGATTGCCAGTCTCGACGCTGCGGGGCCGCTCGGGGGTATGTGATCCACCAATGTTCCGCCCGTATAACTGGCACAACCCGCAGGGGCCCGGCCGCCACCGGCGACCGGGCCCACCTCCCTACCGGGCGGTAATCACCGCAGCGACAGCGCCGTGCGGATCGTGGTGAACAGCTGGGTCTGGTCGGTGACCCCGAGGACGCGCTCCGCCTGCGGGCCCTGCGCGGCGATGCGCACCTGGGTTCCAGTGTGCTCCTGCGACGTGCCGGGTGTGTTGGTCGAGTAGTTCACCTTGAGCGGCTGCCCCTCGTTCGTGACCAGCGTCGAGGACAGGCCGGGCGGGTTGGCCTCCAGCGGGACGATCTGGCTGGTGTGGGCGTGGTCGGCGGTGGTGACCACGAGGGTGTCGGGGTGCTCGGCGGCGTACGCGCGGGCGGCCTTCACCGCGCGGTCCAGGGCCGCGGTCTCACCGATCTGGCCGCAGGGGTCGGCCGCGTGGTCGCGCTTGTCGATCGACGCGCCCTCGACCTGGAGGAAGAAGCCCTTCTTCCGGTCGCCGGAGCCCTTCTGCTTCCGCTCCAGCAGTTGGAGCGCCTTGCGGGTCTGCGCCTCCAGGCTCGGGGTGCCGGCCGCGCGCTCGGGGTTGCCCGTCACACAGCGCTGCGGGTCCGTGCCGCCCCGGGCCGCGGGCTTGCCGGTCCACTCGACGGGGACGTTGCCGGGGGCGAAGAGGCCGAGCACGGGCTTGCCCGCCCGGGCGCCCTGGAGGGCCTTGCCGTCGGTCACCACCTGATAGCCGAGCTTCCGCGCCTGCTCGGTGACCGTCATGCCCTTGTACGGGCCCTCGGTGATCTTCTGGTCGAAGCGGGCCTTGCCGCCGCCGAGGAGGACGTCCACCTTGTGGTTCACGCTCTGCTCGGCGATCGAGCCGGGTCCGCCCTTGGCGATGGTGTCGGCCGGGCACGCCTTCATGTCGGCCGGGCCCTGGCAGCTGCGGTCGGTGGCGTGCGAGGCGAGCACGGCGGGGGTGGCGTCGGTGAGCTCGGCGGTGGTGACGCTGCCGGTGGCGAGGCCGTTCCGCTGGGCCAGCTCCAGGATCGTCGTCATCGGCTTGTCCGTGCCGGGCGACTTCGATATCCGGCCGTTGACCGTCTTCCGGCCGGTCGCCCAGCCGGTGCCGCTGGCCGCGGAGTCGGTGACGTAGTCCGGCTTGCCGTTCTTGTCGACGGAGTACGTGGTGTACGCGCCGGTCAGCGGGAACGCGTCCATGTTCAGCCGGCCGGCCGCGCCCACGGTGTAGTCGCGGGCCAGGGTGATCTCCGAGTCGCCCATGCCGTCACCGATGAGCAGGATGACGTTCTTGGCCTTCGCGGCGTGGCCCGCGGCGGCCGTGGCGGGGACGTCCGAAGCGCCGCCCGACCGCGACGCGGAGGCCGCGGCGGGCACCGCGGCCCCGGCGACGAGGAGCGCGGCGGCGCCCCAGACGAGACGGCGTCCGTACGGACGAGAACCCATGGTGTTTCCTCCCTCGGTGACCCGGCGGGATTCGCCGGGCCCGAGGGAAGCTCACCAGGGGCGGGTGTACCGCAAGCGGCGGCAGAGTGACCCGTGGGTCACCTGGGGCTGTCGGCGGGGTGCGCGGTGGTGGTGGGGGTCACGTTGTTGGCCGTGGTCACCGTGGCCGCGGGGGCGGGGGTCACGACGGGACCGGCCTCGGCGCCGCCGTCGTCCTTCATGGCCTTGGCCTCGCTCTTGAGGATGCGCATGGACTTGCCGAGCGCGCGGGCGGTGTCGGGCAGCTTCTTGGACCCGAACAGAACGACCACGACGAGTACGACGACGAGGATGTGCCAGGGCTCCAGGGCATTGCGCAGCATTGACGGATCCACCTCTCTCTTCCGCGTTGATTATCGAGTCGATTATCGCGCCGACTTCCACGGCCTTCTGCATGACGGCCGCCTTCACCATACTTGCTAGATTGCGCAACTGGACAACCTGAGGCCGTGCTCGTCCGTCTACTCCGTCGGGGAGACGTACGGAGCGGGGGAGTGGATGAGGGCTCGCATATGACTGGCACCCGAGGCAGGCGCACGCATCACCGGATGCGGACCATCGGCCTGGTCGCCCTGGGTTTCGTGGTGCTGCTGGCCGGGGGCGTGGGGTGGTTCTACCTGAAGCTCAACGGCAACATCAGCACCTTCGGCGCCGACGGGCTCTCCGACAACCGTCCGGCCGCGGGTGCCGCCGGGCAGAACGTCCTGGTCATCGGCTCCGACTCGCGCTCGGGGAGCAACAAGGACCTCGGCGGCGGCGAGGGCGACGTGGGCCGCTCGGACACCGCCTTCCTGCTGCACGTCTACGGCGACCGCAAGCACGCCATCGGCGTCTCCATACCCCGGGACTCCCTCGTGGACATCCCGCCGTGCAAGCTGCCCAACGGCAGCTGGACGGCCGAGCAGACCCGTGTGATGTTCAACTCCGCCTTCTCCGTGGGCGATTCGGCCAAGGGCAACCCCGCCTGCACCCAGAACACCGTGGAGAAGCTCACCGGGCTGCGGGTGGACCACACGGTCGTCGTCGACTTCGCCGGCTTCTCCTCGATGACCTCCGCCGTGGGCGGCGTCCAGGTGTGCGTGCCGAAGGACGTCTACCAGGGCGACCTCAACCCGAACCTCGGCTCGCGCGGCGACCTCCTCTTCCGCAAGGGACAGCAGAGCGTCTCGGGCCAGAAGGCGCTGGACTACGTGCGCGTGCGGCACGGGATCGGCGACGGCTCCGACATCGGCCGCATACAGCGGCAGCAGGCGTTCGTCTCCAGCATGATCAAGAAGGTGCGTTCGCAGGGCTTCAGCCCCACCACGCTGCTCCCGCTCGCCGACGCGGCCACCAAGTCGATGACCGTCGACCCCGGCCTCGGCTCGGCCGACAAGCTGCTGTCCTTCGCGATGTCGCTGAAGGACATCGACCTGCACAACATCAAGTTCGTCACCGTGCCCTGGCGTTACGCGGGCAACCGCGTCGACATCGTGCACCCCGACGCCGAGGCCCTGTGGGCCTCCCTCAAGGCCGACCGCACGATCGACGGCAAGGACGCGGGAGGCAAGCGCGGCGCGAGCCCCGCACCGTCGGAGCAGCCGCAGCAGGCCATGCAGGCGGACGCCCCGGTGTCCGGCAAGGGCGTGAGCGTCGCCGTCGCCAACGGCACCACCGTCAAGGGCCTCGCCGCGCGGGCCACCAGTGCCCTGGAGGACCACGGCTACACCGTCACCGGCACCGGGACCGCCGCCGAGCGGGACCAGGCCACCACCGTGATCGAGTTCGGCCCGGGCGAGGCGGACCACGCCCGGACCCTGGCCCGGCTCTTCCCCGGCTCGTACGTACGGGGAGCGTCCGCGCCAGGCATCTCCGTCGTCCTCGGCCACGACTACGCCGACGGGCCGTCGGCCGCCCCGTCGTCCGACTCGCCGTCCCCGGCGCAGTCGAGTGCCGGCGCGCTCTCGCCCGACGTCGCGGAGAAGGCCCGGTCCGCGGACGACGACCCCTGCGCCAACCTCTCCTACGGCTGAGCCGTAGGAGAGAGGCAGGGGGGCAAGGGGGGAAAGAAGAGGGGGGGAACCCCGTGCCTGAATATTCCGTTTTGGTGGTAAGCGCAGAGTGAGTCCCGTGAGCCCGAAGAGTTCCACGAGCAGTCCTTCTCCGAGGAGCAACGCCATGCCCGCCTTCCCCCGGGCGCTGCCCAGGTCGCTGCCGGCCCTGATCGCCGCCCTGTTCGTGCTGGTGGGCGCGGCGCTCTACGCGCCGTCCGCCCACGCCGACACGAGCGCCACCGGCCTGGACGCCGCGGCCGGAGTGCTGACCAAGGGCCCGGTCTACGTCGACCCCCGGGCCGCCGACCAGCTGCCCGCGGCCGACGCCCAGGCGCTGGCGAAGAAGATCCGCGACGCGGGCAAGCCGGTCTTCGTCGCCGTGCTGCCCGCCGCCTCCGAGTACCCCAGGGCCACCGTCATCCAGGACCTGCGCACCAAGGTCGGCATCGCCGGTGTCTACGTGGTCCACCTGGGCGACGCCGTCAACGCGGCCTCCGACCCGCGCGTGATGTCCCGCAACGCCACCCGCAATCTGGTCGGCTCCGTCCAGCGGTCCGGTGGCGACGTCAAGACTCAGCTCAACCACTTCGTCGACCAGGCCGACCGGCAGGCCAAGGGCCGCGAGCCCGGCTCCTGGGGCGGCTCCGGCGGGGGCGTCGGCGCGACCGGGCTGATCACCGGCGGCGCGGTGATCGTCGCCGGTGGCGCCGGGGCGTACGCCCTCTACCGCCGCAACCGCAAGAAGCGGGAGGAGCGCGAGCGCGCCGAGCTCGACGCGCTGCGGGTCGTGGTCGACGAGGACATCACCGCCTTCGGCGAGGAGCTCGACCGGCTCGACTTCTCCCCGTCCGAGCCCGGCGCGGACGACGCGATGCGCAAGGACTACGAGGAGGCCCTCGACGCCTACGAGGAGGCCAAGTCGAAGATGGCCGCCGCCGCGAAACCGACGGACGTCACGGCGGTGACCGAGACCCTCGACAAGGGCCGCTTCGCGCTCGCCACCCTCGCCGCCCGCCGCACGAAGTCCCCGCTGCCCGAGCGCCGCGTCCCCTGCTTCTTCGACCCGCGCCACGGGCCCTCCGTCCAGGACGTCCAGTGGGCCCCGCCCGGCGGTGCCGTACGGACCGTGCCGGCCTGCGCGGCCGACGCCGCCCGGATCGCGGACGGCCGGGAGCCGCTGTCCCGCGAGGTCCAGACCATGAGCGGACCCCAGCCGTACTGGAACGCGGGCCCCGCGTACGCGCCGTGGGCCGGCGGCTACTTCGGCGGCGGTCTGCTGCCGGGGCTCCTCGTCGGCACGATGCTCGGGAACGTCCTCAGCGGTCCCGCGTACGCGGCCTCGCCGGACGGTGGTGGGGTCGAGGGCGGGGATTACACGGGGTCCGATTTCAATTCGGACGATTTCTCTGGTGGGGGCGGCTGGGGAGACGGCGGCTTCGGGGGCGGTGACGGGGGTGGCTTCGGGGGCGGCGATTGGTGACGGCGGGTTGTCACTGCGCCTGCGGCGGGCTTTGTTCCCCTATCCCGCCCCTTCCCGAAACCGGGGAGACCCCGGACCCCCTGACCGCGCTCCGCGCGGTGTCCTCAAACGCCGGACGGGCTGAATATGCGGCTACGGTCCGTCATCCAGCCCGTCCGGCGTTTGAGGACGCGCCCGCTGGGGGCACCTCCCAGGTAGCTGGGGGAGCTCCCGCCGCAGGCGGCAACGGCGGGGCAGCCGGGGGTCTGGGGCGCGAGCCCCAGTTTCGGGAAGGGGCGGGGCTGGGGAAAAGCCCGCCGCAGGCGGCAACGCACCCGCACTCATCCCCACCGTCGCGCCACCCCCAGCGCCGCACCGTAGAGCGCCAGAACCCCCGCCATCAGCCCGTAGTACAGCGGCGGCAGCGCCGTCATCCCGAGCACGGGGCCCAGCGGCGACAGCGGCAGGAGCAGGCCCACCACCGCCAGCGCCGACGCCGCCAGCCGGATCGGAGCGGGCGCGCCGCCCTCCGCCAGGCGGCGGCTGGAGCGGAGCAGGAGCATCACGAGCGACTGTGTCAGGAGGTTCTCCGTGAACCAGCCCGCGTGGAAGGCCGCCTGACCCCGTTCGTCGTCGAACGAGCGCACGGCCAGCGCCAGCACCCCGAAGGTCGTCAGGTCGGCCACCGCGTTCAGCAGCCCGAAGCCGGTCATGAAGCGGAACAGCGCGCGCGGCCGCAGCACCGTCGGGTGCCGGAGCGCGTGCGCCCCGGGCCGGTCGAAGGCCAAGGCAAGCTGGGCCGCGTCGAAGCAGAGGTTCTGTACCAGCACCTGCGCGGGCAGCATCGGCAGGAACGGCAGCAGCAGCCCGGCCGCCAGCATCGCGATGACGTTGCCGAGGTTGGAGGAGAGGGTGATGCGCAAGTAGGCGGCGATGTTGCCCGTGCTGCGGCGCCCGGCCAGGATCGCCCGCTCCAGGGCGGTGAGGTCCTTCGAGGCGAGCACCACGTCGGACGCCTCACGCGCCACGTCCACCCCGTCGCGCGGGCAGATCCCCACGTCGGCGGCGTGCAGCGCGGACAGGTCGTTGACCCCGTCGCCCAGGAAGCCGACCGTGTGGCCCCCGCCCTCGCGCAGGGCCCGGACGATCCGGGCCTTGTGCTCGGGCGCGCACCGCGCGAAGACCGTCGTACGGGTGGCGAGACGGGCCAGCGCCGACGGGCCGAGCCCCTCGATCCGGTCGGCGGTGACGACCTCGCCCGGCTCCAGGCCCAGCTCACGGCAGATCCGGGCGGCGGTGCCGGGGTGGTCGCCGGTGAGCACCTTCACGGTGATGCCGCGCTCGGCGAGCGCGGTGAGCGCCTCGGCGGCGGTGGGCGCGAGCGCGTCGCGCAGCCCGACGAAGCCGAGGAAGGTCAGGTCGCGCTCGTCGGCCGGGGTGTACGGCCGCCCGCGCGCGGGCCGTTCCGCGACCGCGACGGCGAGCACCCGCAGCCCGTCGGCGGCCAGCGCGGCGGCGCGCCCGGCCAGCCGCTCCCGCTCCTCCACGCCGAGCGGGAGCCCGGCGTGGCCCGCGCGCGTGCAGTGCCGGAGCACGTCCTCCGGCGCGCCCTTGACCACCAGCGTGTGCACCTTCGCCGGCGCGGGACCGCCGGTCAGCGCGCGGACGTTGCCGGGCGTGCCGAGGAGGCCGGGTTCGTAGTGGGCGGGGCCGCGTACGACCGCTGTCGCGAGGGTGCGGCCCGGCCCGCACGGCAGCGCGGCGACCCCCTCCACGCTGTCCGCGCCGAGCACCCCGCCGCCGCGTTCCTCGTCCGCGTCGAGGATCGCCTCGTCCAGCGCGTCGGGCGCGGGCAGTTCCGCCAGCTGGAGCGTCCACAGGGCGTTGACCGCCGCCCAGTGCAGGACGGCCGGGTCGTCCCGGCCCTCGCCGTCGACCGCGCAGGTCACGACGGGCACGTCCTGGGTGAGCGTGCCGGTCTTGTCCACGCACAGCACGTCGACCGCGCCGAGGTCGTGCAGCGCGGGCAGCCGCCGGACGATGACCTCGCCGCCCCGGGCGAGCAGCGCGGCGCCGCGGGCCAGCGCGGTCGTCACCACGACCGGCAGCATCTCGGGGGTGAGCCCCACCGCGACGGCCACCGCGAACGGCAGGGTCTCCATGCCGCGCCCGCGCAGCAGCGCGCCCGCGATGAGCACCAGCGGGGCGGTGAGCAGCATGAAGCGTACGAGCGTCCAGGCGATGCCGTTCACCGACCGGTCGAACGGGCTGACCACCGCGGACCCGCGGCGCCCCCACCCGTACGCCTCGCGGTCCCGGTCGGGCAGCGCGCCCGAGAGCATCGTGTCCGCGCCGGTCGCCACCACGACGCCCGTACCCGTGCCGGAGACGACGCTGCTTCCCTGGAAGCAGCTGTGGGTACGGGCGTGCGCGTGGTCGTCGGACCCCGGCACGTCGAGCCCGTGCTTCACCACCGGCGCCGACTCGCCCGTCAGCGCCGCCTCATGGACCGTCAGCCCCGTCGTCCGCAGCAGCCGCAGGTCCGCCGGGACCAGGTCGCCCGGCGCGAGCAGCACGACGTCGCCCGGAACGAGCTGGTCGACGGGGAGTTCGCGGGTCAGGGCGGGCGCGTCCGGCGCCGGCCGGCGGCGGACCGTCGCGGTGGTCGCGATCATGTCGCGCAGCGCCGCGGCCGAGCGGTCCGCGCGGTGCTCGCCGGTCGACCGCAGGACGCAGCTGACCATGACCAGGACCGCGATCACACAGGCGGTGGCCCAGGCGGACATGACCGCCGAGACCAGCCCGAGGCAGATCAGGACGGCGGTGAAGGGGTCGCGCAGGCTGCGGGCGAAGCGGCGCGGCCAGGAGACCGGGCGGCGCCCGGGGAAGGTGTTCTCGCCGTGCCGCGCGAGGCGTTCCTCGGCCTCCGCCTCCACGAGCCCGCGCGGGCCGCTCCGCAGCGTGCGCAGGACTTCGAGGGCGGTACCGCGCCCGCCCTCCGTGTGCTCGCGGGCGTTCTCCTCAGCCGCTGCCCCGCCCGCGGCAGGGCCCTCAGGCGCCCAGACCACGGAGGCGCCCGGAACCGGCACGCGACCCGGCGGCCGCGCCGGGAAGGGCCTCCGCACCGGTCCTGCGGTCGACGAGCTGGCCGACCATGAGCCGAACGATCGTGACGACGTTCGGGTCGTCCACGAGATACACCACGCGCCGCCCCTCGCGCCGGGACCGCACCAGGCCGGCGAGCTTCAGCTTCGCCAGGTGCTGGCTGATCGCGGGGAGCGCCCCGCCCACCCGCTCGGCGAGCCCGCTCACATCGCTCTCGCCCTGGGACAGCGCCCACACGAGATGCAGCCGGGCCGACGAGGCGAGCAGCCCGAACGCCGCGGCCGCCTCCGACAGCACCTCCGCCGAGGGGTCGTCGAAGCCTTCACCGAAGCTCCCTTCGAAGCCTCCGACGCTTCCGACTCCTGCGGCCACTGTCGCTCTCCCGTCCCTGTCGGGCATCCGGCGCCCGGCACGACCAGTCTAGGCGGGGCCGCGTGGAGGGACGGGCGGACATGCGCCGTGGGTACGTTCGCCCCGGTTCGGCCGTGGCCCCTTCCTGTCCCGTGCCCCTCTTTTCCCTGTCCCGTCCCCACGCCGCAAGGGGGACGGCTTCGCCCTGGGCGAAAAGAGGAGGCATGCCCGCCGGGCCGCCGGGTAGGCGGCGGACGTCAGCAACGGATCTGGGGAGGACGACGTGACCATCACGGCATCCACGGTTACGACAGAGCATTCGACGGCTGTTGCGCAGCGGTTCGAAGAGTCGGTCGGGGGGCTGCCGTACATCGAGGACGCGACGACGGTGGCACCGCGGGACGCCCGCGCGCTGTCCAAGCTCTTCTTCGACCGCCTCGCCGAACTGGAGGAAGGCACCCACGAGTACCAGTACGCGCGCAACACGCTGATCGAGATCAACCTCTCGCTCGTGCGCTTCGCCGCGTCCCGCTTCCGCAGCCGTGGTGACCAGATGGAGGACATCATCCAGGTCGGCACGATCGGGCTGATCAAGGCGATCGACCGCTTCGACCTCTCGCGCGAGGTGGAGTTCACCACCTTCGCCGTGCCGTACATCGTCGGCGAGATCAAGCGGCACTTCCGGGACACCAGCTGGTCGGTGCACGTGCCGCGCCGCCTCCAGGAGCTGCGCGTCGAGCTGGCCAAGGCCACCGGCGAGCTCTCCCAGAAGCTGGACCACGCGCCGACCCCCGCCGAGCTCGCCCAGCACCTCGGCATCACCCGGGAAGAGGTCGTCGAGGGCATCGTCGCCAGCAACGGCTACACCGCGGGGTCCATCGACGTGCCCGTGGACGAGGGCTCCGACCAGTCGGGCACCAGCTATGCCGACCGGCTCGGCGACATCGACCCGGCCCTGGAGGGCGTGGAGAACCTCCATGCCCTCAAGCCGCTGGTCGCCGAGCTGAGCGACCGCGAACGGAAGATCCTGCGCATGCGGTTCGGCGCGGAGATGACGCAGTCGGAGATCGGCGCCGAGCTGGGCATTTCCCAGATGCACGTGTCGCGGCTGCTGTCCCGCATCCTCGGCCGGCTGCGCCTGGGGCTGCTGGGGCTGAGGTAACCCCGGCCTCCTCTCCTCCCGGTCCTGCTCGCGGGCGGCGGTCCCGTATGCCGAGCCTCGGATGCCGCCTCAGATACCGATCGGCAGCGGAGCCGGCCGCAGCCAGGTGGCCCGTACGGTCTTGCCCTCCGGCCGGCGGTCCACCACCTCCAGCCGGGTGGCCAGCCGCTCGACCATGTGCCAGCCCAGCCCGCCGCCCCCGGCCAGGTCCGGGGTGCGCGGCTCGGGCGGGCGGGGACTGGCGTCGGCGATCTCCACCACCAGCCGCCCCTGCACCGCCCGCACACACAGCCGCCACCAGCCACCGGTGTGCCGGATCGCGTTGGCCACCAGCTCGGACACCACGAGCACCACGGCGTCGAGATCCGCCCACGGGCAGTCCCTGGCCAGGAACTCCGCCGTCGCGTGGCGGGCCCCGGCGGCATCCCCGTAAGGGAATTCGATCACGACCATCTGTGCGGCTCCTCATCTCTTCGCAGGTCGTCTACCCATGGATCGCCGACTCATGACCGAAAAGTACGGGTCCGTTGCGCGGGCGTCCGGCCTGCTGCGGAGGCCTACGGCAGCGGTCGGGAAGCCGTCGGGCGGCGCGGTGGGAACGGACGTGCGTTCCCGCATCCAAGCGGGTGGGGGCCTGCCGCGCGAACGACGTGAAACCCGGCGGACCGCCACGTCTCATAGGGCACCACGACAAACCCTGCCACCGCTTCGGAGCCGGTTCGCCAATCCGTGTACGCGCGCGGTCCGCGTGCCATGAGCCGGACCGCCGTTGGGCACTCAACGCGGAAGATATGGCGGACGGCGAGATCTGGGGGCTTCACGTGGGTGTGGCGAGGGATGTCGGAACCGGCCCCGGGCATCGGCGTCGCACCGGGGACGGGGTCCGCGGATGCTGATGACGACGCTCGCCGGGTACCACGTGCGCCCCGGCCGGCTCAGGGAGTGGACGCTGGACGCGGCGCCCTTCGAAGAGGCGTCGCGGACGGCCGGGGGCGCGACGCCCCTGTCGTACAACCAGCAGTTGCATCTGACGTTCTCCCTGAAGCTCGTGGAGCGCGGTCTCGGAGCGCCGGCCTGGCTGGGATTCGGGTTCGAGATCCCCGGCCCCCTCGACACCGAGGTGTTCCGCGAGACGGTGCGCGCCTGGGCCGAACGGCACGAGACGCTGCGCAGCGGCTTCCGCCTGGAGGGCGGGAAGCCCGAGCGGTTCACCGTCGGCAGCCACGCGGTGTCCGTGCGGGACGCGCCCCTGGGCGACTTCACGAGCGGCGAGGAGCTCCGCGCGTACCTCCAGGAGCGCATCGACGGCGCCACGGAGGCGTTCCGGCTGCCCAGTCTCGTGGTGGAGACCGTGGAGCGCGCCGACTCCACCACCGTCGTCGTAGGGGTGGACCACGCGCACGCCGACGGGTACTCCGTCGCGATGGCCGTACAGGAACTGCAGGACCTGTACGCCGCGATCGCCGCCGGGGAAACGGTCGTGCACGACGGCATCGGCAGTTACGTGGACTACGGCGTCATGGAGCGCGCCGCCGTCGAGCAGGTCGGCACCGACCATCCGGCCGTCGTGGACTGGAGCCGCTTCGTCGCGGACAGCGGCGGACGGCTGCCGCGGTTCCCCCTCGACCTCGGCGTCACCGACGGCGAACTGGTGCCGCACACCATGCTGGACACCTGGCTGGTGGACGCCGCCGAGGCCGAGGCGGTCGAGGAGGTCTGCCACGCGGCGGACGGCGGCTTCCTCGCCGGACTGCTCACGGCTTTCGCGATCGCCGCCCACCAGTTCACGGGCGCGCGGGTCTACCGGACCGTGATGCCGATGCACACGCGCTCCCGGCAGGAGTGGGCGCGCTCGATGGGCTGGTTCATCGGGCTGGGCCCTGTCGAGATCGACCTCGGCACGGCGAGGACGTTCCAGGACGCCGTGCACGGCGCGCACCGGTCCACCAGGGCGGCGATGAGCCGCACCCGGGTGCCGTTCCTCAGGGTCGTGGAACTCCTCGGCCTGGAAGGGGACTTGGAGCGCGCGATGCCGGAGTTCTTCTCCTTCGTCTCCTTCACCGACATGCGGGTGATCCCCGGCGCGCGGCGGTGGCCCGAATGGAACGCCCGGACGCTGTTCCGGCTGACCCGCGGCAACAAGGCCAACATCTGGCTGAACCGCACCCACGACGGCGTGCGGTTCACCGCACGCCACCCCGACACGGAGCTCGCCGGCATCGGCGTCGCCTGTTTCGCCGACCGTGTGCGGGACGTGCTCCACAGCGTGGCGAAGACGGGCGACTACGCCTTCGCCGACGACCCCTCGATCACCACAGGAGATACTGCATGACCTCAGTGCGGGAGACCGTGGAAGCGATTCTGGTGAGCAAGTTCCAGGTGCTTCCCGAAGAGCTGGCGGCGGACGGGACGCTGGCCTCGATGGACCTCGATTCGCTGGCCGTGATCGAGCTGCTCTACACCCTGGGCAAGGAACTGGACGTCAAGGTCGGTGAGGACGAGGTGACCTCGTACCAGACCCTCCCGCAGCTGGTGGCCCTGCTGGAGGACAAGCGCGCGCCACGGGCGGCCCAGGGAGTGATGCCGTGACCCGTCCCGAGGTCGCCGTGACCGGCCTCGGCATGGTCACCCCCGCCGGGGTCGGGGCGGAGGCCACCTGGGAAGGCGTGCTCGACGGCCGGGCGACCGCGTCACCCGACCCCGGGCTCGCGGGCCTGCCCGTCGACTTCTCCTGCCGCGTCCCCGGCTTCGACCCCGCGGCCCATCTCGGACGCCGGGCCCTGTGGCGGACGGACCGCTGCTCCCAACTGGCCGTCGCCGCCGCCCGGGAGGGCGTACGCGACGCCGGACTCGACCCCGGCAGCTGGAACGGCGCTCGGGTGGCCGTGGTCGTCGGCACCTGCTTCGGCGGTCAGCGGGCGTGCGAGGACGGCCACCGCGATCTGCTCCGGGAGGGCGCGGAGGGGATCTCCCCGACGCTCGTGCCGAAGATGATCCCCAACATGCCGGCGGCCGAGGTCTCGATGGACCTGCGGGCCCGCGGGGTGAACCTGAGCGTGTCCACCGCGTGCGCCTCGGGGGCCAGCGCCATCGCGCTGGGCCGGGACCTGCTGCTGTCCGGGGCCTGTGACGTCGTGGTCGCCGGTGGCGCGGACGCGGCCGTCACCCCCCTGATCGCCGTGGGTTTCCAGCGCATGGGCACCCTCTCGGGCCGCCGCGACGACCCGGCGGCGGCCGCCCGCCCCTTCGACGCCACGCGCGACGGCTTCGTGCTCGGCGAGGCCGCGGCCGTGCTGGTGCTGGAGCGCGCGGACGCCGCCCGGCGGCGCGGCGCGGTGCCGCGCGCGGTCCTGGCCGGCTGCGGCTCCACCAGCGACGCCTACCACGTCACCGCCCCGCACCCCGAACACCGGGGCGCCGAGGCCGCGTTGCGCGCCGCGCTCGCGGACGCGGGAGCGTCCCCCCGGGAGGTGGACCACGTCAACGCGCACGGCACCTCCACCCGCATCAACGACTCCACCGAAGCGGCCCTGCTCACCCGGGTCCTCCCGCACGCCCCCAGCGTCACCTCGGCCAAGGGCGCACTCGGCCACTGCCTCGGCGCGGGCGGCGCGGTCGAGGCGGCCCTGACCGTCCTGACGCTCCAGCGCCGCCTCGTCCCGCCGACGGCCAACCTGGAGACGGTCGACCCCGCCTTCGAGCTGGACCTGGTCCACAAGGCCGCGCGCGAGCAGGAGATCGGCCTCGCGCTGAGCAACGCGTTCGGCTTCGGCGGCCACAACGAGGTCCTGGCCTTCCGGCCCTAGGTCGGCGGGCCGGGGGTGTTCGGCGTCAGGGCAGGATCTCCAGTTGGACGGAGCTTTCCCTGCCCTGGAGGCCGGAAGTGAGGCAGTCCGTGGGCAGTTGCCGGGCCCGGCCGACCACCGTCCGGCGCACGTGGTGCCCCGCGCCGCGTCCGTCGGTGACCCGGCCGGACTGGAAGGAGGTCAGGACGCCCGCGACACGGGACGTGGTGGTGCTGTCGATGGCGATCACCGACCGCTGTCCGTCGGCGTACCGGACGGTTTCCTCGCCGCTGCCGTTGGACAGCGAACCGCAGGACACCGAGGCCGGGGCCGAATCGAAGGAGCCGGTGGCCTCGACGGTACGGCCCGGCCCGACGGTGCACGTGTACCGCACGTCCGCGTGGTTGCGCGTCACCTGGGGCAGGAGGGTGAGCGGCGGGTCGTAACGGCTCTGGGCGCTGCCCGTGCAGGTGACGGCCTCGTGACCGCCTCCTCCGGCCCAACCGGCCGGCGCCCACACCAACGACGAGACCACGAGCGTCAGGGACCCCAGCGTCACCGCCGTGCCACGCATTCCGAACACAAGCCCTCCCACACGTCCGGCACCACTACCGACCCTTGACTACCCCGGGCCGCGGCCGCCACCGCAGCGTCCGGAAGCGCACCCCCCGCGCGCACCCAACCGGGCGCGCTGTCCCCTGCGCTCTGCTCTCACCGGCCGTATGAGGCTCGGAGCGAGCCGGGTAGGGAGAGCGGGACGAGCCCTCGTCGAACTGCAGCGAGCATGAGGAGACCCGAGTGGACCGTGCGACCGCCACATCTGCCATCAGCGCGACAGGGCGCGTCTTCGCCATGATGGACGCGGACGGGGACGGGGTCGTCTCAGCGCACGACTACCTCTCCCGCATCGACCGGACCGTCCACGCCACCGGCCGCACGGAGGGCGACCCGCTCGTCGTCACCGCCCGTGCCGAAGGCCGGCAGGCCTGGGGGGCGATGGACTCGAACGGCGACGGGACGCTGACCTTCGACGAGTACGACGCATGGGTGGACGCCGACAAGTTCGACAACATCTGCCGGTCCGCGCTCGGCTCGCTCTTCGACCTCGCGGACGCCGACGGGGACGGCGCCCTGGACAAGGCCGAGTTCACGATGCTGCGCACCGCGTTGAACAATTCCCCGGGAAACGCTGCCGCCGCGTTCGACGCACTGGACGCCGACGGTGACGGCTGGGTCGGCCGCGATGCGTATCTGGCAGCGATCCGCGCCTACATCTTCGGCGACAGCTCCCCGATGGGCGAGGCGCTGTACTAGTACTACAGCCGGTGGTTTCACGGTGAGTGAGCGCGGCCTGTCCGGGTGCGGTAGTGGCTGGCGCGGGCCCGGCTTTGGTGGCGGGTGCGCC
>NZ_JBFBBD010000084.1:0-29826 GCF_040689515.1 Streptomyces sp. NPDC051173 | reverse complement strand
GCCGAGTCCGGCGGGCAGATCTCCGGCCAGATGCGTCGCCTGGGCTCAAACGCCGGACGGGCTGGATGGTGCGGACCGTGGCCAGCGTGCGGTTCGGGGGTCTGGGGGCTTGCCCCCAGTTCCGGGAAGGGGCGGGGCTGGGGAAAAAGCCCGCCGCAGGCGCAACAGACCCGCAGACGAAGGAGCAAGGTGAAGCAGAAAGCCCGCCGCAGGCCGTGGTCGTTGCGGACGCGGCTCGTCGTCGCCACCGTCACCCTCGTCGCCGTCGTCTGCGCAGTCATCGGCACCGTCACCACCATCGTGCTGCGCAGCTATCTCTACGGGCAGCTCGACACCCAGCTCAAGGAAGTGGCGAGGAGAGCCGCCGGGCCGCCCGGAGGGCACCGGTTCGATCCGCATGACGACGATCCGCTGGAGTTCCTGCGGGCAGGAGGGCAGCCCATCGGGACCGTGGGGGCCGTCACCGACGGGGGCGGGCTGAAGGACGCCGCCGTCAGTGCCGCCGGGTTCCCCCGGCCCGTGCTCGACCCGCTCACCGACGGGCAGCGCGCCGCGCTCGGGCGGCTCGGGCGGGACGGGCGGCCGCACGACGTGGAGCTGCCGGGGCGGGGATCCTTCCGGGCGATGTCCGTCGTGTCCGGGGACGGGGAGATGTCGTATCTCGTGGGCATCCCCACCACCGTCGCCCAGGACACGCTCGACACGCTCATCCTGGTGGAGGTCTGCGTCACCGCCGCCGGGCTCGTCGCCGCGGGCATCGCCGGGGCCGCGAACGTAGGGATCGCCCTGCGGCCGCTGCGCCGCGTCGCCGCCACCGCCACCCGCGTCTCCGAACTGCCCCTGCACAGCGGCGAGGTGGCCCTCCACGAGCGGGTCCCGGACGCCGAGGCGGATCCGCGTACGGAGGTCGGGCAGGTCGGCGCGGCGCTCAACAGGATGCTGGGGCACGTCGGTTCGGCACTGACCGCACGTCAGGAGAGCGAGACGCGCGTACGGCAGTTCGTCGCCGACGCAAGCCACGAACTCCGTACGCCGCTCGCCTCCATCCGCGGCTACGCCGAGCTCACCCGCCGGGGCGGCGAGGAGACCGGGCCCGCGACCCGGCACGCGCTGGGCCGCATCGAGTCCGAGGCGCACCGGATGACCGGGCTGGTCGAGGACCTGCTGCTGCTCGCGCGCCTCGACGCCGGGCGCCCGCTGGCCCACGACGAGCTCGACCTCTCGCCGCTCGCCGTCGACGCCGTGAGCGACGCGCGGGCCGCCGGGCCGGACCACAAGTGGCGCCTGGACCTGCCCGCCGAACCCGCCGAGATCCGCGGCGACCCCGCCCGCCTCCACCAGGTGCTGGTCAACCTCCTCGCCAACGCCCGCACGCACACACCGCGGGGCACCACCGTCACCGCCCGGGTGCGCGAGGCCGGCCCGTACGCCGTGCTGGAGATCGAGGACGACGGGCCCGGCATCCCCGCGGAGCTGCTCCCGCACGTCTTCGAACGGTTCGCGCGCGGGGACGCCTCGCGGTCGCGCGCGGGCGGCGGCACGGGCCTCGGGCTCGCGATCGTGCGCGCGGTCGTCGCCGCGCACGGCGGGCGGGTCGGCGTGGACAGCGTGCCCGGCCGTACGGTCTTCACCGTCGAACTGCCCCGGCGGGACAAGGGCATTCACAGCCCGCCCACAGGCTGACCACACGGGTGGGACAGCGGCGGCCGGAAGGGTCGGCCCATGACCCAGCCACCTCTCGGCGCGGCCCTCCCGGCCCGCGCCCCGCTGTCCGCGGAACGGGCCGTGACGGTGCTCGACGTCGTGATCCCCGTCCACAACGAACAGGATGACCTGGAGAGTTGCGTACGCCGCCTCCACGCGCACCTCACGGACACCTTCCCGTACGGCTTCCGGATCACCATCGCCGACAACGCCAGCACCGACCGCACGCCCGAGGTGTCCGCCTTCCTCGACGACACCATCGAGGAGGTCACCGCCGTCCGGCTGGAGCAGAAGGGGCGCGGGCGGGCGCTGCGCACGGTGTGGACGCTGTCGGACGCGCCGGTGCTCGCCTATATGGACGTCGACTTGTCGACCGACCTCAAGGCCCTGCTCCCGCTCGTCGCCCCGCTGATCTCCGGCCACTCCGACCTCGCCATCGGGTCGCGGCTGGCGGGCGGTTCGCGGGTGGTGCGGGGAACGAAGCGGGAGTTCATCTCCCGGGCCTACAACCTCATCCTGCGGACCGGGCTCGCCGCCCGCTTCTCCGACGCGCAGTGCGGCTTCAAGGCGATCCGCAAGGACGTCGCCGACCGGCTGCTGCCGCTGGTCGAGGACACCGGCTGGTTCTTCGACACGGAACTCCTCGTGCTCGCCGAGCGGGCGGGCCTGCGGATCCACGAGGTGCCCGTCGACTGGGTCGACGACCCCGACAGCTCCGTGCACATCGTCCGCACCGCCACCGACGACCTGCGGGGCGTCTGGCGGGTCGGCCGCGCACTGGCCACCGGCACACTGCCGCTCGACCGGCTGCGCCGCCCCTTCGGCGACGACCCGCGCGACAGGACGGTGCCGGGCGTACCGCGCGGGCTGGCCCGGCAGGCGGTCGGCTTCTGCCTCGTCGGGGCGGTGAGCACCTGCCTCTACCTGGCGCTGTACTCGCTCTTCCGGACGGGCACGGGGGCTCAGACCGCGAACGCCTTGGCACTGCTGCTTTCCGCTGTCGCGAATACCGCTGCGAATCGGCGGCTGACGTTCGGTGTGCGTGGGCGTGACCGGGCTCTTCGCCATCAGGCGCAGGGGCTTGTCGTCTTCGCGATCGGGCTTGCCCTGACGAGTGGGTCGCTGGCCGCGCTTTCTCTGGCGAGTGGCTCGCCTTCACATGGGACGGAGGTGGCCGTGCTTCTCTCTGCGAATCTGGCGGCTACGGCTCTTCGGTTTCTGCTGCTGCGGGCCTGGGTTTTCGCGCCGGTGGCGGATGAGGTTTCTGGGGGTGTGCGATGACTCGCCTGCGGCGCTTCTTTCCCCAGCCCCGGCCCTTCCCGAAACTGGGGCTCGTGCCCCAGGCCCCCGGGCTGGTTATGGCTGATGTGGGTGCGCAAATTCAGCCCGTCCGGCGTTTGAGGACACGCCCGGAAGGCGTTCCCGCCGCAGGCGGCAACGGACCCGCAGGCGGGGGCCCGGGGCGCGCAGCCCCGGTTTCGGGAAGGGGCGGGGCTGGGGAACAAGCCCGCCGCAGGCGCGACGTGGCCGCACTCGCGACGCTGCTGATCGCCACCGCCCTCCTCTACCTCTGGGCACTCGACAAATCCGGCTACGCCAACTCGTTCTACGCCGCCGCCGCCCAAGCCGGCAGCGCCAGCTGGAAAGCGTTCTTCTTCGGCGCGTCCGACGCCGCGAGTGCCATCACCGTCGACAAGCCGCCCGCCTCGCTCTGGCCCATGGGCCTCTCCGTGCGGATCTTCGGGCTGAGTTCGTGGGCGATCCTCGTGCCCGAGGCGCTGATGGGTGTCGCGGCCGTGGGCGTGCTGTACGCGAGCGTACGGCGGTACTTCGGCCAGGCCGCCGGGCTGCTCGCGGGGGTGGCGCTGGCGGTGACGCCGGTCGCGGCGCTGATGTTCCGGTTCGACAACCCCGACGCGCTGCTCTGCCTGCTGATGGTGTGCGCGGTGGCGTGCGTGCTGCGGGCGCTGGAGACGGCCGGGACCCGCTGGCTGCTGCTCGCCGGACTCTGCTTCGGGCTCGGCTTCCTGACCAAGACGCTCCAGGCGTGGCTGATCCTGCCGCCCCTCGCACTGCTCTACGCGTGCTGCGCGCCGGTCGCCCCGCTGCGCAGGGTGCGTCAACTGCTGCTCGCCGGGCTCGTCCTGGTGGTCTCCGGCGGGTGGTGGGTCGCGGCCGTGGAACTGTGGCCCGCGTCCTCCCGGCCGTACATCGGCGGCTCGCAGCACAACAGCTTCCTCGAATTGACCTTCGGCTACAACGGCCTCGGGCGCATCAACGGCAATGAGAGGGGCAGCGTCGGCGGCGGTGGCGGCGCGGGCGGCGGCCGGTGGGGGGACACGGGCATCACCCGGCTCTTCGGCACGGACATGGGCGGTCAGATCGCCTGGCTGCTGCCCGCCGCGCTGGTGCTGCTGGTGGCCGGGCTGTGGCTGCTGCGGCGCGCGGAGGGCCGGGACCGCATGCGGCGGCTCGCGTTCCTCGCGTGGGGCGGCGCGATGCTGATGACCTTCCTGATCTTCAGCTTCATGTCCGGGATCTTCCACCAGTACTACAACATCGCGCTCGCTCCCTATGTGTCCGCGCTCTTCGCGGCGGGCGCGGCCCTGCTGTGGAAGCGCAAGGCGTATCCGCTGCTCGCGCTGGTGACGGTGGGCACGGCCGGCTGGGCGTACGTCCTGCTGGACCGCACCCCGCACTGGCTGCCGTGGCTGAGGTGGGCGGTGCTCGCCGCGGGCGTCCTCGCGGGCGGCGCGCTGCTGCTCGTACGGCGCTCGGGCAAGGTCCTCGCGCGGGGTGCCGCCGTGCTGGCGGCGGGAAGCGCGCTGGCCGCGCCGTTCGCGTACACGCTCGACACCGTGAACACCGGGCACGGCGGGTCGATCGTGACGGCCGGGCCGTCCTTGGGCCGCGGGCACTTCGGCGGGCGCGGCGGGCACTTCACGCCGGGCGGGATGCCGGGTGGCCGGGGCGGCGGTCCCGGTGGGGCCGGTGGTCCTGCTGGTGCGGCCGGCACCGGCAAGGAAGGGGCCGGTGCGCACAGCGGGTTCGGCCGGAACGGTAAGGCGGGCGGCGGCATGTCCGGTGGGATGGGCGGCGGGATGCCCGGCGGCATGGGCGGTCTGCTCGGTGGCCAGAAGGTCTCCGCCGCCGCGGCCGCCGCGCTGAAACGGAACGCCGGTGACTACACCTGGCCCGCGGCCGCCGTCGGCTCGCAGAACGCCGCGAGCTACCAACTCGCCACGCAGGTGCCGGTGATGTCCGTAGGCGGCTTCAACGGCAGCGACCCGTCACCGACGCTCCGGCAGTTCCAGGCGTACGTGAAGGCGGGGAAGGTGCACTGGTTCATCGCCTCCGGGGAGTCGCGGGGCGGCGCCTGGGGCGGCGGCCGGGGCGGCGAGCAGGGCGGCGGGCGCGGGGGCCGCGGCGGTCCCTCGGCCGAGATCACGTCCTGGGTGACGGCCCACTTCGCGAAGGTGACGGTCGGCACGGCCACGTTCTACGACCTCACGAAGGCCCGGTAAAAAAGCCGTTGTACGGCGTAGAGGAGTTCTTGTACGGTGTACGACATCAGCCAGTCGTACACCGTACAAGGGGGGCCGTGTGACCGCCACGACCATGAACACCACCGACGCCGCCGGGAGACAACCCGAGCGCAATCCCGCGCGTTGGCTCATCCTCGGCGTCATCTGCCTCGCGCAGCTCACGGTCCTCCTGGACAACACGATCCTGACGGTGGCGATCCCCTCCCTCACCGAGGAACTGCACGCCTCCACCGCGGACGTGCAGTGGATGATGAACGCCTATTCGCTGGTGCAGGCCGGCCTGCTGCTCGCCGCGGGCAACGCCGCCGACCGCTACGGCCGCAAGAAGATGCTGGCCACCGGCCTCGCCCTCTTCGGGATCGGCTCGCTCGTCGCCGGACTCGCCTCGACCACCGGGCAGCTCATCGCCGCCCGCGCGGGCATGGGCATAGGCGGGGCGCTGCTGATGACCACGACGCTCGCCGTCGTCGTCCAGGTCTTCGACGACGACGAGCGCACCAAGGCGATCGGCCTGTGGGGCGGCGTGAGCTCGCTCGGCTTCGCCGCAGGGCCGCTCATCGGCGGCGCGCTGCTCAACCACTTCTGGTGGGGCTCGATCTTCCTGATCAACCTGCCGGTCGCGCTCGTCGGCCTGGTGGCCGTGCTCAAGCTCGTACCCGAGTCGAAGAACCCCTCCGGCGACCGGCCGGACCTCCTCGGCGCGCTCCTCTCCACCATCGGCATGACCGGCATCACCTTCGCGATCATCTCCGGCCCCGTGCACGGCTGGACGTCCGGACGGGTGGTGACCGCGGCCCTCGTCGGCGCGGTCGCGCTCGCCGCCTTCGCCCTGTGGGAGCGGCGCATCCCCTTCCCGATGCTGGACATGAGCTTCTTCCGCAACAGCCGGTTCGTGGGCGCCGTCGCGGGCGGCATCCTCGTGGCCTTCGGGATGGGCGGCTCGTTCTTCCTGCTCACCCAGCACCTCCAGCTCGTCCTCGGCTACGACCCGCTGGAGACGGGCCTGCGGATGACGCCGCTCGCGCTGGTGATCGTCGTCCTCAACCTCACGGGCGTCGGCGCCCGGCTGCTGCCCAAGGTGGGCACGCCCGTCGCCATCGCCGGCGGCATGGGACTGCTCGCCGCGGGGCTCGCGTCGATCGCGGTGCTCGGCGCGCACGGATACGGCGGGATGTTCCTGGGCCTGGTGCTGATGGGCGTCGGCATCGCGCTCTCCATGCCGGCCATGGCCAACGCGATCATGTCCGCGATCCCGCCGGAGAAGGCAGGGGTCGGGGCCGGTGTGAACGGCACGCTCCAGGAGTGCGGCAACGGTCTCGGTGTGGCGGTGCTCGGCGCCGTCCTCAACTCCCGCTTCGCGGCGCTGGTGCCGGCGGTGGCGGCGGGGGCGGGTTCGCTGCCGGCGGCTCTCTCCCGGGCGTCGTCCGCTTCTGATCAGGCCGCGATCCGTGACGCCTTTGCCTCCGGCGTGCAGGCGAGTCAGTTGGTGGGGGCTGCGGCTGTGTTCGCGGGTGGGGTTGTGGCGGCGGTGCTTTTGCGCAGGGCGGAGCGGGAGGTGGGGTGACGGGGTTTTCCCCTACCCCGCCCCTTCCCGAAACCGGGGAGACCCCGGACCCCAGCGCCCTTGGGGGTCCCCCCGGACGAAGTCTGGGGGCGCGTCCTCAATCTCCCCCAGCTACCGCTGGGAGGTGCCCCCACGGGCTGAAATCAGCCCGTCCGGCGATTGAGGACGACGTCGCAAGATCCCCCGGATTCACCCGCTCGGCCAGCGCCTAGCATTCGGTACGTACCACCCCGTAATGGAAAGGGAATCCGCATGGCGAGCAGTCGAGCCGAGAGCCCGCGGGCCAGTGTTTGGTTGTCACGGAAGGCGGTTCCCAAGCGGAAGGGGGACGGGGACGGCGGGCTCGATCTGGAGCGGATCGTGGCGGCGACCGTGCGGCTGCTCGACGCCGAGGGGCTCGCGAAGTTCTCGATGCGGCGGCTGGCCGCCGAGCTCGGCGTGACCGCCATGTCCGTCTATTGGTACGTCGACACCAAGGACGACCTCCTGGAGATCGTCCTCGACGGGATCAACGGCTCGATGGTGGTCCCCGACGTCTCCCGGGAGGACGAGGACTGGCGCGACCAGCTGCGCCTCCTCGCCCTGGAGTACCGCAAGATGCTCTCCAGCCACACCTGGGTCACCCAGCTGCTGGGCCGCTATCTCAACATCGGCCCGCGCTCGATGGCGTACACCAACGCCTGCCTGGCCGTCATCCGGCGCAGCGGCGTGGAGGAGGCGCGGATCACCGGGGCGCTGTCGGCCGTCTTCCAGTTCGTCTACGGCTTCTGCACGGCCGAGGGGCTGTTCAAGGAGCGCTGCAACGCCGCGGGCCTGTCCGAGGACGAATACTTCAAGCAGCTGATGGCCGAGGTCGCGGAGCGCGAGGACTACGAGGAGTCGTTCAAGGACGCCGCCGAGCTGGCGGAATCGCAGTCCCGGGAGGAGCAGCGCGAAGGGGACTTCGCCTACGCCCTGGAGACGGTGATCGCGGGCATCGAGGCCATGCGCGACCGCTGACCGCCGCCCGCCTCGGCCCCGTCTCTGTCCCGCGTACGGCAAAGCCCCGGTGGTGGCGCGCAGGCCGTCCCCTGCCTTTGACGCGCGCCGCCCACCGGGGCTCATCGCCCGGGACCGTCCTTGCCGTTCAGGTCCCGGCTTCCGCCGGCAGGGGCACGCCTCCGCTCGTGCCGTGCCCCTGCCGCCGGGGTTCTTGTGTCAGCCGGCCTGCCGGGCCGGCTCGGTGTCCGTCGCCTGCGCGGCCCCGGCGGCCGCCTGCGTACCGGACTTGCTCTTCAGCGCGACCTCCTTGATGAAGAGGGTCACGATGAAGGCGAGCAGCGCGCAGGGCGCCGCGTAGAGGAAGACGTCGCCGACGCCGTGCCCGTAGGCGCTCTCGAAGACCTCACGGATCGGGGCGGGCATGTCCGACAGCTTGGGGATGCCGCCGCCGGAGTTGCCCTGGCCGAGCGCCGCCGCGGCCTTCGGGCCGAGCGCGGTGATGCCGTCCTTGACGTAGTCCGGGACCCGGTTGGCGAAGACCGCGCCGAGCGCCGAGACACCGACCGCACCGCCGAGGGAGCGGAAGAAGGTGACGACGGAGCTGGCGGCGCCGAGGTCCTTCGGGGCGACCTGGTTCTGCGCGGCGAGCACGAGGTTCTGCATCATCATGCCCATGCCGAGGCCCATCAGCGCCATGTAGATCGCCAGGTGCCAGTACGGGGTGTCGTAGCGCATCGTGCCCAGCAGACCCAGGCCCGCGGTCAGCAGCACACCACCGGAGACCAGCCACGCCTTCCAGCGGCCCGTCTTGGTGATGATCTGGCCCGAGACGGTCGACGAGATGAACAGGCCGCCGATCATCGGGATCGTCATCACACCGGACATCGTCGGCGTCTTGCCGCGGGCCAGCTGGAAGTACTGCGAGAAGAACACCGTGCCGCTGAACATCGCGACACCGACGAAGAGGCTCGCGATCGAGGCGAGGGAGATCGTCTTGTTGCGGAACAGCCGCAGCGGGATGATCGGCTCCGCCGCCTTGGACTCGACGAGCACGAAGAGCGCGCCGAGCGCGATCGAGCCGCCGACCATGGCGTAGGTCTGCCAGGAGATCCAGTCGTAGTTCTTGCCGGCCAGGGTCACCCAGATCAGCAGCAGGGTGACGGAGGCGCTGATGAAGAACGCGCCCAGCCAGTCGACCTTGACGTCCCGCTTCACGACCGGGAGCTTCAGGGTCTTCTGGAGCACGATCAGCGCGATGATCGCGAAGGGCACGCCGACGTAGAAGCACCAGCGCCAGCCGAGCCAGTCGGTGTCGGTGATGACACCGCCGAGCAGCGGGCCGCCGACGGTCGCGACGGCGAAGGTGGCGCCGAGGTAGCCGCTGTAACGCCCGCGCTCACGCGGGGAGATCATCGCGGCCATGACGATCTGGGCGAGGGCCGAGAGACCGCCGACGCCGATGCCCTGGACGACGCGGCAGGCGATCAGCATGCTCGTGTTCTGGGAGAGACCGGCCACGACGGAACCACCGACGTAGATGATCAGGGCTATCTGGACCAGCAGCTTCTTGCTGAAGAGGTCCGAGAGCTTGCCCCAGAGCGGGGTGGACGCGGTCATCGCCAGCAGCGATGCCGTGACGACCCAGGTCAGGGAGGACTGGCTGCCGTGCAGATCGTGGATGATCTCCGGCAGTGCGTTGGAGACGATCGTCGACGACAGGATCGCGACGAACATGCCGAGCAGCAGCCCGGACAGCGCCTCCATGATCTGGCGGTGCGTCATGGGGGCGGCGTCGGAGCCGGAGTGGCCTCCGTGCGTGGTGTGTCCGCCCCCCACACCGGCGGGTGTGGTCTTGGCCATGGAATTCCTTTACTGCCTGTCAGTACGTGTGTGGGGTCCGCGCGGTCCGCGGAGACGTCTAGGGCTGCGCGGCGCGCACCCGGCAACCGCCGAAGCTCTCGCGGAGCCGGCCCAGCAACTCGGTGAGCCGGACGACGTCCTCGTCGGGCCAGTCGCTGAGGCAGGCGGCGAGCGTCCGGGTGTAGCGGGCGGACACCTGCTCCAGCAGTTCCTCCCCCGGAGGGCTGATGCTGAGCAGCCGCGAGCGCTTGTCGAGGGGGTCGGGGTGCCGGTCGAGCCAGCCGCGCTCGGCCGCGTACGCGACGTGGCGGCTGGTCACCGACATGTCGATACCCAGCAGTTCGGCGAGCCGGCCCATCCGGACCTCGCCGCACTGCTTGAGCAGTGCCAGCATCATCGCCGCCGACGGCGGGCACTCCGCAGGAAGCGCGCGACCCAGGTCGCGCCGGACGGTGGCGACGGCCCCGAGCTGGCGGCTGAGTTCCTCGTACTGCTCCTGTGCGGCCACTCGACGGACGCCTCCACTTCAGTTGCTCAGGGCAACCATAAGAACAGAAGTTGGTTGCTGAAGGCAAACGAAATAGGGGCTTATCGGGTAAAGGAAACTTCAAGCTCTGCTAGGTGAGGTGTAAAGCGGCAGGTGGGGGAGGTGTGGGTGCGCTTTTTACGTGGCCCGGCGCGCGAAACGCGGGGCTCCTTCGCTAGGGTCCTGGCCTATGGCCAACCCCCATCAGCACCCCCAGCAGAACCCCGAGGGTTACGACCCGGCGGGGAGCACCCAGATGTTCCGCGCGTTCGTCGACGAGGCACCGGGGGGTGGGCGCCGAGCCGCAGCTCCCGCGGCCGCGCCCGCGGCTTCCGGGTCCCGGACGGGGGTCACGGCCGCGGTGATCCTGGCGATCGTGGTGGTCGTGGCGGCGGTGGCTTGGCTGGCGCTTTCCTGACGACGGGGGTTTGGCGCGGCTTTGTTCCCGGCTGCGCCTGCTGTGCGGCTCCGCCGCGGGGGGCTCCGCCCCAGCCCCCTTGTCTGCGGGCCGGTTGGCGCCTGCGGCGGGCTTGTTCCCCTACCCCGCCCCTTCCCGAAACTGGGGCGCTGCCCCAGACCCCGAGCTGCGGGTCCGTTGCCTCCCCCAGCTACCGCTGGGAGGTGCCCCCAGCGGCGGGGGCGGCCTGCGGCCGCGTCCTCAAACTCCCCCAGCTACCGCTGGGAGGTGCCCCCAACGGGCTGAAAAGAAAAGAACGGCGCACCCGGCGGAAAAGGAAGGCGCCACCGGCCGTGAAGGTACCCACCGGCGGAGGGGGTGGGGCCGGAGGGTGAGGTTCTGGAACGCGGTGCGTAGTCACAGCACCCAACACGTAAGACAGCGCCACGCACCGCGTTCCAGGTCCTCAGCCCGGAGGTCACACCCCCGGTCCAGCCACCAACCCAGCCCGGCCGGCGATTGAGGCCGCCCGCCGCAGGCGCAACGCACCCGCCCCCGCCTCAGCCACCCCCAGCCGCAGACACCACCCGCGTCTCCACCCGCATCCCCACCGGCACCCGCCCTTCGTCCGCGCACACGCTCCACGCCCCCTCCACCCACCGCCCCACCCCGATCGGAGCGGGGAGCGCGGAGGAAGAGGGGAGCGACGCCCGTTCCGTGCCGGTCGCGTCGAAGACGTGTGTGGCGAAGGTGACCGTGCCGGTCGTGATCGGTCGGGTGCCCGTGTTGGTGAAGGTCAGCGTGACCTTGTCGCACCAGCGGCGGCCTGCGGGGTCCGGCGCGCGGTGGAGGGGTCCGACTCGGAGGGCGGCCGGTGCGGGCCGCGGCTCGCTCGGGGCCGGGGCCGGTGCCGAGGTCTTCGGCGAAGGCGCACCCGGGGAGCTCGGGAAGCTCAGTGAGGGCGAGGGCGAGGACGGTAGCGGGATCAGTTCCACGCCGCCCATCGGCGGAACCGTACCCTCCACAGGGCCGGCCGCCGTCGCGACATAGGCGTCATGGCCGCCGCCACCGCATCCGGAGAGCAGAGCGACCAGAGCGAACGCCGCGGAGACCATCGTCTTCCGTCGCATCGGCCCAGTGTGGCTGACGCAACGTCAGGTGTACATATCGGTGAACGGTCCCCCGTTGAACCCGTTCTGAACCCGTCTGAACCCGTTCTGAACCCGTTCTCAGTCCGCGATGAGCCCTTCGCGCAGCTGCGAGAGCGTGCGCGTGAGGAGGCGGGAGACGTGCATCTGGGAGATGCCGACCTCCTCGCCGATCTGCGACTGCGTCATATTGGCGAAGAAGCGCAGCATGATGATCTGCCGCTCCCGCGGCGGCAGCTTGGCCAGCAGGGGCTTGAGGGACTCGCGGTACTCGACGCCCTCCAGCGCGCTGTCCTCGTAACCCAGCCGGTCGGCGAGGGAGCCCTCGCCGCCGTCGTCCTCGGGGGACGGCGAGTCCAGCGAGCTGGCCGTATAGGCGTTGCCGACGGCGAGGCCGTCGACCACGTCGTCCTCGGACACGCCGAGGCACAGGGCCAGTTCGGGAACGGTGGGGGAGCGGTCGAGCTTCTGGGCGAGCTCGTCGCTGGCCTTGGTGAGGGCCAGGCGCAGCTCCTGGAGCCGGCGCGGCACGCGCACCGACCAACTCGTGTCCCGGAAGAACCGTTTGATCTCACCGACGACGGTCGGCATCGCGAAGGTCGGGAACTCCACCCCCCGTTCGCAGTCGAAACGATCGATCGCCTTGATCAGGCCGATCGTGCCGACCTGGACGATGTCCTCCATCGGCTCGTTGCGGCTGCGGAAGCGGGCAGCGGCGTAGCGCACCAGCGGGAGGTTGAGCTCGATGAGGGTGTCGCGGACGTACGTACGCTCCGCACTGTCCCGGTCGAGCGTGGCCAGCCGCAGGAACAGCGAGCGGGAGAGGGTGCGGGTGTCGATGGCTTCGCAGTCGTCGAGCACGGCGTGCGGTGCGTCGTTGGCGAGCACCTTCGCGCTGCCCAGGTCTACGGACATGCCACCCCCTTGAGGTCGCGGACGGGTCACAGCAACTTCCCTCGTACGAGGGTTCAGCCTCCACCTGAATACCGGAGGCCGGGCTGTGGCAAACGCAGTTCCAGCAGAATGTCACATGTCGGCAACACGCTGTAGCGTCAAGTCGACATATCTGCCCGCTGGCCTCAAGGGTCTTCACCCGTGAGGGTTACGCGTCGATTCGATTTGCGGAACGCAGCCGGGCGAAGCTCCGGGAGAGCAGCCGGGACACGTGCATCTGGGATACGCCCAGTTCGGCGCTGATCTGGGACTGCGTCAGATTGCTGTAGTAGCGCAGCAGCAGGATGCGCTGTTCGCGCTCCGGCAGTTGTACGAGCAGGTGGCGCACGAGGTCACGGTGTTCGACCCCGGCGAGCGCCGGGTCCTCGTAGCCCAGCCGGTCCAGCAGGCCGGGCAGGCCGTCGCCCTCCTGGGCGGCCTCCAGGGAGGTGGCGTGGTAGGAGCGGCCGGCCTCGATACAGGCCAGCACCTCGTCCTCGGGGATCCGCAGCCGCTCGGCGATCTCGGCGGTGGTGGGCGTCCGTCCGTGCAGCACCGTCAGGTCCTCGCTCGCGCCGTTGACCTGCACCCACAGCTCGTGCAGCCGGCGGGGGACGTGCACGGTGCGCACGTTGTCGCGGAAGTAGCGCTTGATCTCGCCGACGACGGTCGGCATGGCGAAGGTCGGGAACTGCACCCCGCGGTCGGGGTCGAACCGGTCGATGGCGTTGATCAGGCCGATCGTGCCGACCTGGACGACGTCCTCCATGGGTTCGTTGCGGCTGCGGAAGCGGGCGGCGGCGTAGCGCACCAGCGGGAGGTTCGCCTCGATCAGGGCGGCCCGTACGCGCGTGTGTTCGGACGTGCCGGGCTGGAGGGTCACGAACTCCTTGAAGAGGACCTGGGTCAGCGCCCTGGCGTCCGCGCCCCGGCTTCTGGGGTGGTCCTCGGGCTCGTCGCCGGAGTCGTCGCGGGCGGGGGCCGCCCGCTCCTCGGGAACGGGCGGGCGCACCTCGGGGGAGGGCTTGTGGGCCTCGGCGGAGGCGGGGGGCTGGTCGCGCTGGAGGGGGGCTTCGGGGACGGTACGGGCCGACACGGTCACGCCACCCTTCACGGTCAACTCATCCGGCAAAAGCGGTCATAGCATCACAAGACATGTGCACTGTGTGCAAGCACCGCAAAGTGCCGTGTTGAGTGGCGAAAAAGGGCCCTTCGCCGGGGTCGGCGAAGGGCCCTCTGGGCCGTGCGGAGACGGTCATCCCGGCAGGTCGGCCGGGGTTCCCTCAGAACGGGTAGTCGGCGATCACCCATGTGGCGAATTCGCGCCACAGCGCCACGCCCGCCTGGTGCGCGGGGTGCCCGAGGTAGCGCTGGAGCGCCTCCGCGTCGTCGACGGCGGAGTTGATGGCGAAGTCGTACGCGATCGGCCGGTCCGAGACGTTCCAGCCGCACTCCCAGAAGCGCAGCTCGGGGATTTCCTTGCCGAGCTCCTCGAACGCCTGCACGCCGGCGGCGACGCGCGGGTCGTCGCGCTCGACGCCCTCGTTGAGCTTGAACAGGACGAGGTGACGGATCACGGTTCTGCCCTCAGTTGATCAGCTGGGTCATAAACTCGCCGACGCTCTTGGCGGCGTCCGAGATGCCCTCGAACCCTATCTGCACGAGTTCCGCCGACCGCGCCGGGGAGTGGATGATCGTGTACGCCACAAAGATGATGACGGCGTAGAGCGCGATCTTCTTCGCCTGTGCCACGACCCCACAGCCTCCCCTGCTGTCCCCGGTGCCCCTATGGACGCGAGAGTCTAACCGCACGTATGGGCGAAATGCTGGACCGGTGGCCTCGGCGGAGACGGTTCCTCACGGCACCTTTAAGGACCAAAGGCCCGTCAAGGGGGGTCCTTCGCCCGCCGGGCGTGGCCGGGCGGGGGCGGAGGATGGGAACAAGCGCGCCGGGTCTGGCAGGAATCCGGCGGGCCAGGGACATGGGCCTCACTGCGGGGTCCGGGCCGCGATTCCCCCCGACTGCGGCCCGTACTTGGAGGACCGTGTCCTCATCGGGGGGAGGCGGGCGCCGTGACCTGGCGTCGCTTCCCCCCGTCCTTACTCTCCAGGGGTTCCCCTCCGGACTTGTGCGGTGCCCCGCGCGCCTCTTGTGGCGCGCCGCGCACTTCTGTCCGATCCCGTGCGCGCCTGTGCCCCTCAATGCCCCAAGAGCTCTCACCCTTGCGACGAAGGTGAGAAGTACGTACTGCCGGGGCACCAGAAAGGCATACGGCATATGCGGGCCGAGGGAGGTCGGTGAGGGGCGACATGGGCGTGGACGAACCCGCCTTCGCCATGCGGGAGCGCGTGGCGTACGGCGCCATCATCATTGAACTGCACGGAGAAATCGACATCTTGGCGGAGCAGGTGCTCGGACCGCGTGTGGACACGCTGACCGAGCGGTTCCGGGGTGACGTCGTCATCGACCTTCGCCGGGTCACTTTTCTGGACGCCAGCGGGCTGCGGCTGTTGCTCCGGGCCCGGCGGCGGATGCGGGACCGGGGCGGGCGGCTCCGGCTCGTCCGGGGAGTTCCCCGGGTGTGGAAGGTGTTCCGGCTCGCGGGGCTGGAGGGGGCGTTCGCGGTTGTGGACGCGTTTCCGGCTGACGCCGGGGCGGAGGACGGGAGTGTGCCGGCTTAGGCCTGTCCGGTGGATCGCTGCCAGGCTGCGGGCCGTCCGCCGCCTGCGACGCCTTTCGGGCGCCTCGATCCACCGGCATGGCCTGGAAGCGATCTTCCGGTGGGCCGCCTGGCCGGGTCGGGTCAGTTGCGGTAGCGGGCGCGGCCCACGGCGGCGGCCACCGTCAGCGGGACGGTGAGGATCGCGGCCGTGAGGAACATGCCCTGGTAGTCGTGGTGCTCCGCGGCCCCGGCGGCGAGGGCGCTGGCCAGGGCGCTGCCGACGTAGAGGGCCACACCGAACATCGCGACGCCGGTGGCGCGGGCCGCCGGGGACAGAGTGGTGGACCAGGACTGGATCGTGGAATGCATGAACGCCCAGCCACCACCGAGCAGCAGGGCGCACCCCACCAGCGCGGGCACCGACCGGCTGGTCGCGGCGAGACCGAACGCCACCGCCATCTGCACCCCGCCGACCACGATCAGCCGCACCGGTGACCAGCGCCCGACCAGCCGCTTGACCATCTGCGCCGCTGCCATCGAGCCCACGCCGTAGAGCGCGGACACCGCACCGGCCAGTGTCACCGAGGCGCCCTGGGCCTCCAGTGCCGGCGCGATATACGTCAAGAAGCCCAGCAGGACGCCGCCTTCGAGCATGGCGACGGCCATGACGTACCACTGCCAGCGGGAACTCAGGACGACCTTGAACGGGGCGAGCAGCGCACCGGGTGCCGCGCGCGGCGGTTCCGGCAGCCGGCGCAGGGCGAAGACGAGGTAGGCGGCGATCAGGCCGGGCAGGGCGAAGACCAGCCGCCAGCTGACGTAGTGCGCCAGTGCCCCGGCGACGACGGTGGCCACGGCGGTGCCCAGCGCGAACGCGGTCATCAGCTCACTGAGCGGGCGCTGGCGGACCGCGGCGGGCACGGTGTCCCCGACGTAGGTGATGGACGCGGCGATGGACGCGGCGAAGAACGCGCCGGCCGCGATACGGGCCACGATCAGCACCGTCGCGCCGGGTGCGAGCACCGAGCAGAGCGCGGCGACGGCGGCCCCGGTCAGCGAGATCCGCATGACCCGCACCCGGCCCAGCCGGTCGCTCGCCAGGCCCCAGACCGGCTGCATCAGGCCGTAGGCCAGGAAGTAGCCGCTGGCGGCGAGCATCACCGTGGTCAGCGAAACGCCGAGCTGGGTGCCGATGAGTATCAGCATCGGGGTGATGCAGAAGCGGTCGAAGTTGCTGACGAAACCGGCCGCGCGCAGCAGGCGCAGCGAGGCGGCGGGTATCGGCGGGGCGGTCGGGGCGGCCGGGCCGGTGGCTGTGGCTGTGGCTGTAGGTGTGAGAGTGGTGCGGGGTGATTCGGTGGTATCCATGGGGCTTGGGGCTCCTTGTGTCGTGCCTGCCGGTGCTGTCGGGCCGGCGTATCCAGCTCATCAGTGCGGCCGACCGGGGTGGCCCCGCAGCCGATTACCCTTGCTCACACCCTGGGGCGCGGTGCGATGCCCCGGGAGCGGGCCGGCGGTGCGGGGAGGAGTGGGGACGTGAACGACCACGGACCCGGCGGCCCGCGCCGCGAACTGGGCGCGTTCCTGCGCTCCCGCCGCGAGCGGCTGGCGCCCGCCGACGTGGGGCTGCCCGGCTCGCCGCGGCGCCGGACCCCGGGGCTGCGGCGCGAGGAGGTCGCCGAGCTGGCCGGGGTCAGCAGTTCCTGGTACGCGTGGCTGGAGCAGGGGCGGGTCCGTACGTCGGAGCAGGTGCTGCGGTCCGTGGCGCGGGCGCTGCGGCTGAACGCGGACGAGACCGCGCATGTGCTGTCGTTCGGCGAGCACGCCGCGGCAGCCGAGCCGCCACCCGGGTGGGTGTCGCGGAACCTGCTGTCGCTGGTGGAGTCGTTGGCGCCGAACCCGGCCGTGGTGCTCGACCCGCACTGGGACCTGCTGGCCTGGAACTCGGGGTACACGTCCCTGCTCACCGACCTGGCGCGGCTGGCGCCCAAGCAGCGCAATCTGCTGTGGCTGGTGTTCCGCTGGCCGCCGGCCCGTACGCTGCTGGCCAGTTGGGAGCCGGAGGCGCGGAGCCTGCTCGGCCAGTTCCGGGCGCAGGCGGCCCGGCATCCGGAGGACCTCCGGTATGCCGAGATCACCGAGGAACTGCTGGCCGACCCGGACGCGGTCCGCTGGTACGGCCGCCGGGAGACCTCGGCGTTCCATCCCGCCGTACGCCACTTCCGCCACCCGGTGGCCGGTGATCTGCGGCTGCGGTACGTCAAGCTCGCCGCCGTGGACGAGCCGGGCCACCACCTGCTGGCCTACCTTCCCGACGACCGGGCGACGGAGGAGGCGCTGAGGGCGCTGGCCGGGTAGGTGTCAGGACGTGAGCACCGCCTTCATCACCGACCCGTCGGCGACCGCGGTGAGTGCCTCGGCGTGCCGCTCCAGCGGGAAGGGCGTCACCAGGCTCGCCAGGTCGAACCGACGGGTGAGGGCCGGCAACAGGCGGACGTATTCGACGAGATGGGCGCCGGTGAAGGCCCAGGAGCCGACGACGTCGAGCTGCCGGTGGACGATCTGGTGCGGATTGATCAGGGTGTCACCGGCGTCCGTGTACTGGCCGATGATGAGGTAACTGCCGCCCCGGCGGGCCAGGGTGAGGCCCTGCCCGACGGCGGCCGGCACTCCGGCGCACTCGATCACCAGGTCGGCGCCGTCCCCGCCGGTGGCGGCCCGTGCCTCGCGCAGGACCTCCGCGGGGTCGGCGGCGCCGGCGATGTCCAGGTGGACGTCACCGATGCCGGCCGCGGCGGCCCTCTCGAGCCGGCCGGCCGGGCCCCCGAGGACGACGACCTTGGCCGCACCGGCCAGCTGCGCGAACGCGGCAGCCGCCAGTCCGACCGGGCCGCTGCCCTGCACCACCACGGTCTCGCCCAGCCGCACCGGCCGCCTCTCGTACAGCGCGTGCGCCACGGTGGGCCCGGCGCAGGCCAGCGACATGGCGGCGAGCGGGTCGGTGCCGTCGGGGACCTTGACCACGGTGGTGCCGGGCTGCAGCACGATGTGGTCGGCCCAGGCCCCGGAGAGCTCCGGGCCGTCGGCGAGGCCGCGGTTGACGCCGTAGGTGCGGCGCCGCTCGCACAGGGTCGGTTCGCGGTGCAGCCGGCAGGGCGGACAGACGCCGCAGGCGATGGAGGAGGCCCACATCACCGTGTCGCCGGCCGCGAGCGGCGCCCCGGTGGCGTCGTGGTGGGTGCCGGCACCCAGCTCCCTTATGACCCCGAGCCCTTCGTGCCCGAGCACGAGCGGAACGGGGATGTCCAGGTGGCCCTGCTGGAGATGCAGATCGGTGCCGCAGACGCCGCCGTATCCGCAGGCGACGACCATGCCGCCGGCGGGGGCCTCGGGCAGCGGGAACTCCCGCAGCCGCAGCGGCTCGGCGAACTCCTCCAGGACGACGGCGCGTCCGGTGCGCTGTGTCATGCCGTCACCGCCGTCAGGGTCTGGGAGAACGGGGCCGCCAGCGGGCGCAGGGGCTCGGTGTCGCGGCACACGACATGGTCGGGACGGGGTTCGCCGTCGGGCCGTGGCAGGTTGGCGGTGTCGTTGTAGGTGGCGATCAGCAGCCGGCGGGCGAACGGCGACATGTTGGGGGACGAGCCGTGCACGATCTCCGGGGAGAACAGCACGACGGAGCCGGCCGGGCCCTTGGGGCTGGTCATGCCGTACCGGTCGACGTGTTCGGCGAGTTGCTGCGGCGACAGCGAGATGTCGTCGGGGTCGAGGTGCTGCTCGGACCTGGCGGTGGCCGAGCGGCCCTCGTGGACGAGTCCGTCGCGGTGCGAGCCGGGCAGGAAGATGACCGGGCCGTTGAACTCGGTGACATCGTCGAGGAAGACGCCGATGTTGACCTGGCGCGGTGCGGGCAGGTTGTCGACGAGCCGCCAGGCGAGGAAGTCCTGGTGCCAGGCCCACCTGTCGCCGCCGAACGCCGGCTTGGCGTTGATCTTGAACTGGTAGACGTAGACGTCGTCGGTGAGCAGCTGCCGGACGGGCTCCAGGACGCGCGGGTCGCGGATCAGACCGGCGTACTCGGGCTGCCGCTGGTGCGAGGAGTAGACCGCGCGCACCCGCGTGCCGCCTTCCTCGGTCACCACCTGCGGGCCGGGCACCTTCGCGTCGCGCTCGAAGGCCGCGCGGAGCATGTCCACCTCCCGCGGGTCGAGGAGGGATTCGAGCATGAGGAATCCGTGCTCGTGGTAGTGGTCGGCCTGTTGCCGGGTCAGTCGCATGCGCTTCTTCTCCTGAGAGGTGAGGGAATCCGTCGGTGCGGACCGGTGGGGGGACCGGCGCTGGGTTCAACCCATGAAGTGGCCGCCGTCGACGATGAGCTGTTGTCCGGTGACGTAGTCGCTGCGCGCGGTCACCAGGAATTCGAGGGCGTCGGCCATGTCCTCGGCCGTGCCGAGCCGGCGGCCGGGGACGGTGTCCAGGACGGCGGCCAGCCGCTCCGGGTCATCGAGGCGGTAGCGCTCGGTGACCTCTTCGGTGTCGGTGAATCCGGGCAGCAGGGCGTTCACCCTGATGTGCGGGGCGAGTTCGAGGGCCAGGCACTTGGTGAGCTGGAGCAGGCCCGCCTTGCTCGCGCAGTAGTTGGCGCCGTTCGCGCGGGGCCGGATCGCCGTGGTGGAGGCGACGTTGACGATGCTGCCGCCGCCGGCCTCCACCATCGCGGGCGCCAGGGCCCGGGTGAGGTGGAAGGGGCCGGAGAGGTTGGTGGCCAGCACCGTGTCCCAGTCCTCGGCACTCATCGACAGGAACGGCCGGTCGCGGTTCACGCCGGCGTTGTTGACGAGCACGGCCGGCGCGCCGTACCGGCCGGTGATCCCGTCGCAGACCGCCTGGATCTCCTCGGGCCGGGCGAGGTCGCAGCGCAGCGTCTCGATCCGGCCGTCACCGGCCTTCGCGGTCTGCTGTGCGGCGAGGTCGTCACCACGGTAGAGGGCGATCACCCGGTGGCCGAGGGCGGCGAGCCTGAGGCTCAGTGCCCGTCCGATGCCGCGGGTGCCGCCGCTGATCACGGAGATCGTCATGACACCTCCCTGAACGGGTGCATGGGAATGATCAGTTGGCGACGAGGTCGCCGCGCTTGAGGCCTGATCCCTCGGGCGCCTCGGCCGGGTCGCCGCCCAGGCCCGAAACGGCGTTGCGCTCGTCGACGAAGACGACCGAGGGGACGAAGGAGGCGGCCTCGGCGTCCGTCATGGAGGCGTAGGCGATGAGGATGACGAGGTCGCCAGGGCTGACGAGCCGGGCCGCGGCGCCGTTGATGCCGATGACGCCGGAGCCGGCCGGACCTTCGATGACGTACGTGGACAGCCGGGCGCCGTTGTCGATGTCGACGATGTCGACCTTCTCGCCGGCGATCAGGTCGGCGGCCTTCATGAGGTCGGAGTCGACGGTCACCGAGCCGACGTAGTGCAGGTCGGCCTGGGTGACGGTGGCGCGGTGGATCTTCGACTTCATCAGGGTGCGGTACATGCGGATTCCTCGTGTGTGGTGGGGTGTTGTGGTGGTGAGGCGCGGGCGGGGCCGGCGGTCAGGACGGCCAGGTGACGTAGCGGCGCATGCCGTACAGCAGCGGCGCCTCCTCGGCGGCCCGGGTGTGTGACTGGGTGTGCGTCTGGGTGTGCAGCACCTCGCCGATCACGATGGTGTGATCGCCGGCCGGGACGATCCGGGCGACACGGCATTCGGCGGTGGCGTGGGCGTCCCGCGTCAGCGCCGGCAGGCCGGTGACGGGCGCGGGCCGCCAGGGGACGGTGCTGAACCGTTCCGCGGCCGGCCCGGCGAACGCCTCGGCGGCGCGCCGCCCGGCGCCGTGCAGGAGATTGACGGTGAAGGCCCCGCGGGCGGCGAGGACCGGGAGGGTGCTCCCGTTGTTGCCCGCGCACACCAGCAGTTGCGGCGGGTCGAGGGAGACCGAGCACAGGGCGGTGCAGGTGAAGCCGTACGGCGTGCCCTCGGCGTCGGCGGTGGTGATGACGGCGACGCCGCTGGGGTGCGAGCCCATCAGGGCCCGGAAGGCGTCGCGGGTCACCGCGAGTTCGTCCTGGACGGCGGTCACCATGCGAAGGCCCGGGCGTCGTAGAGGTTGACGCCGACCGCGGCCTTGCCCAGGTATTCCAGACACTCCTGCGGCTTGGCGGGCATCACATGGGCGAACCGGGTCTCGCGGATCAGCCGTTCCAGCGGGTGGCTGCGGCTGACGGCGGCCGAGCCGCACAGCCTCAGCGCGTCCTGGGCGAGCTGCGGGCCGACCTCGCCGACGACGTACTTGGCGGCGTGCACCATGGCGTTGGCCTCCAGGCTGCCGCGCTCGGCGGTGACGAGGTCACCGGCCTCGTGCACCAGGGCGCGGGCGGCCCGCAGCCGGGCGGACATCCGGCCCAGCTCCTGCTGTACGACGGCCGAGTCGGCGCGGGCGGGGGAGGCGGTGACATAGTCGACGGTGTGCCGGAAGAGGGCCTCGGCGATGCCGAGGTAGGCGCCCGTGTAGCCGGCGATCATCCAGTGCGGTTCGCGCACGACCTTGAACAGCGACATGCCCTCGACGCCGAGGTAGAGGCGGGAGCGGGGCACCGGGACCTCGTCCAGCGTCATCGGGGCGGTGCTGGTGCCGTACATCGCCGACATGTGCTGCACGGTGCCGAAGCTCACGCCGGGGTCGTCGGCGGCGACGACGAAGTGCGAGGCCTCGGCGGTGTCCTCGGCGCCGTCGTCGGGCGAGGCCGCGACGACGTAGTAGTCGGCGACGCCGGCCAGCGACACGAAGGACTTCTCGCCGCTGAGGATGTAGTGCGTGCCGTCGTCGGAGAGGCGGTAACGGGTCCGCATGCCGCGGAGTTTGGCGCCCCGGCCGGCCTCGGAGGTGGCGGAGGCGAACAGCTTGTGCCCGTTGACGACCGCGTCCAGCATCCAGGCGCGGAACGTCTCGGCGGCCGGGGGCAGCCGGGCGCCGGCGGCATCGGCGAGCGCGCCGATGACGACGTGGTGCATGTTGAAGCCGAGGGCGGCGGCGCCGTTGTGCGCGCCGAGTTCGGCCAGCACCCGCCAGTAGTCGCCGAAGCCGAGGCCGGCGCCGCCCGCTTCCCGGGGGACGAGCAGGGCGAGCAGACCGGACTCGCGCAGGATGCGGTAGGTCTCGTGGCCGTCGTCGCGTCCGGTGTCGGTGTCGGCGGCGAGCGGGGCGAGTCGCTCGCCCGTCTCCGCGGCGAGTTTGAGCAGGTCGTCGAGTTGGGTCGGCAGCGTCATCGAATTCCTTCGGGTCGGTGGTCGGCCGGTCGGGTCCCGGCCGGTCAGTTCTCGACGGGCAGGCCGAGTTGCCGTGCGACACCCACGCGCAGCAGGTCGTTCGGACCGGCGTAGGTGAGGGCCGCCATGGGGCCGGCCAGGTCGGCGGCGAGATCGGAGCCGGGGTCGGAGCCGGGGGTGCCGGGGAGGCCAGGAAGGAACGCACGGACGCCGGCCAGCGCGGTGGCGTGCTCGGTCATCCGTACGTAGTCCTCGGACACGGAGATCTTGGTGAGGGCTGCCTCGGCGGCCAGCTGCCGCGCGGGCGTACCGGCGTCGAGCCGGCCGGCCATCGCGTAGAGCTGGACGCGGGAGCGGTGCAGCGCCAGGGCCATGTCGCTGACCCGCCCGGCGACCTGGTGGCTCGCTCCCATGCGGCGGCCGAAGTGCTCGCGGCCCGCGGCCCATTCGACGGTACGGGACAGGAGGCGGCGCATCGGGCCGAGGGCGTAGCCGAGGATGACGGAGCGCTCCCAGGCGGTGGTGGAGGCCATCACCGCCAGTCCGGATCCCTCCTGGCCGAGCAGCGCGCTCCCCGGCAGCCGGGCGCCCTCGAAGACGAGCTCCCCCATCGGAACGGTGGGCAGCGCGGTCTTGGCGAAGGTCTCGCCGCGGCGGACCCCCGGCAGGTCGAGCGGGAAGAGGAACGCGGACAGCGCGAACGGCGAGCGTCCCTCGGCGGTACGGGCGAAGACGATCGCCCGGTCGGCCACGGGGGCGGCGGTGATGAACGTCTTGGCGCCGTCGAGCACGAAGCCGTCCCCGTCGCGCCGGGCGCGGGTGCGCATGGAGAACGGGTCGCTGCCGCCGCCGCGTTCGGTCAGCGCGTGGCACAGCAGCACCCGGCCGTCCTGGACGTCGGCGACCGCGCGCCAGGCGTCGGCGCCGAGGGCGTCCCGCAGCGGGAACTGCATCCCGAAGATCTGCGAGGCCAGCGCGTAGCACAGGCCCGGGTCGGCGCCGGCCAGGCCGATGCCCTCGATCACGGCGAGCGAGCGGGTGACCGGGCCCGGTGCCCCGGCGTCCGGCGGGGCGAGGCGGAGCACACCGAGGTCGGCCATGGCCTGCCACTGGGTGGTGAAGTCGGCGTCCGCGATCCGCTTCACCACGGGTGTGGCCAGGTCCCGGTAGGAGTCGACGAGTTCCTCGGTCTCCGGTGCGCCGGTGCGCAGCGCCGCGCCGACCGCCACGCTCATTTGCGGCCCTCGCCGGAGAGGTTCTCGATGGCGACCCAAAGGGCCTTGGGGGAGCGGAAGTTGGCGGCGACTATCTCGGTGTCGGGCAGGGTGATGCCGGCTTCCTTGTCGAGCGCCGCGACGATCTCCATGATCGCCAGCGAGTCGAGCAGTCCCATCTCGAGCAGCGGGGTGTCGGCGTTCAGGGAGCCGGCGTCCTCGCCGCGTCCCCAGGTGATGCGGCTGCCGATGAGGGTGCAGAGTTCCTCGACGCTGTTCATACGGTGATCTCCTCCTGGAGTGCGGGGGCTGCGGTGTGGCCGGCGGTGTCGCTCAGGGCGCGGCGGTCGACCTTCCCGCTGGTGGTGGTGGGCAGGGTGGCGAGCGGAACGATCCGGTCGGGCAGCATCCGCTTGGGCAGCACGTCGCGCAGCGCGGCCAGGACCTCCCGTTCGGTGGCGTCGGTCTGGGCGTAGGCCCAGATCTGGCCGGAGTACGGGCCGTCCTTGGCGACGACCGCGGCGGTGGCGATCCGCGGCAGCTCCAGGACGGCGTTCTCCACGTCCATCAGGTCGATACGGTGGCCGCGCCGCTTGACCTGGTTGTCGCGGCGGCCGCGCAGGAAGACCCGGCCGTCGGCGGTGATCCGGCCGATGTCACCGGTGGCGTAGGCCCGGCGGGCCACGCCGTCACGACAGGTGACGGTGACGGTGGGGTCGTCGGGCGCGCCGCCGCGCAGATAGCCCTGGAAGACGACGGGTCCTGCGACGTGGATCTCGCCCTCGCCGTCGGTGGGCCGGCGGTCCTCGTCGAGCACTTCGATGTGGACGCCGCCGATCCCGCGGCCGATGGGCAGTTCCTGGTCGGCGGTCCAGTCGGCCGGCACCCGGTAGTAGGTGCAGGCGTTGGTCTCGGTGGGGCCGTACAGGTTGTAGAAGGGCACACCGTCCAGCAGAGACAGGTACCGCTCCAGCAGTTCGGGGGCGAACGCCTCCCCGCCGAAGGCCGCGATGCGCAGGGCGGGCGGCGGGGTTTCGGCGATACCGCCCTGCTGGAGCATGTTGTGGTAGAGCGACGGGACGGCCATGAAGGCGGTGATGCGCTGTTCGGTCAGCCAGCCGACGACATCGCGCGGGAAGGCCCGCAGCACGTCCGGCATCAGGACCGTGCAGGCTCCCGCGGCGGCGGCGCTGAACAGGTCGAAGGTGGTCAGGTCGAAGGTGAGGGCGGCCTGGGAGCCGATCCGGTCGTCCGGGGTGAGGCCGAACTCGCCCGCGGCCCACAGCGCGTAGTGGGCGACGTTCTCGTGCGAGAGCAGCACGCCCTTGGGCCAGCCGGTGCTGCCGGAGGTGAAGAGGATGTAGCCGCCGGAGTCGGTGGGCGCGGGCAGCGGCCCGGGCCGCTCCTCGGGGGCGAGGACCCGCAGCCAGTGCAGGCCGTGGTCGAGGGCGCCCTCGTCGGCCGGCGCGCCGTCGCGTGCGCGGGTGGCGGCGTGGCGGGCCCCGGTCAGGGCCCGGTCGACGGTCACCAGCAGGGACAGACCCGCGTTGCGGATCATGCGGGCGGTGCGCTCCGGCGGGTCGGCGACATCGAGGGGCGCGGTCACCGCGCCGGCCCGCAGCGCCGCGTACAGGGCGATGACGGTGGCCGGGGTCTTGGGGGCGTAGACGCCGACGCGGTCGCCCGGCGCGACGCCGGTGGCGGCGAGTTCTGCTGCCAACGCGTCGACGGCGCCGTCCAGTTGGGCGTACGTCCAGCTCTCGCCGCCCCCTTCCAGGGCGGTGCGGTCGGGGTGGGCCCGCGCGGAGCGGGCCAGCAGGGCGTCGAGGCGTACGGGGGCCGGCGCGGTCATCGGGCGGCCGCCACGGGCTGCTGGTGCGCGGCGAGGAAGTCGCGGACGGTGTCGGTGACGAGGTCGGGGTGGACCAGGTGGGGGTAGTGGTCACCGCCCTCGGGGACCAGGCGCCGGAAGGGGCCGCCGACCGCGCGCTCGACGGCGTCGACCTGGGCCATGGAGCCGTACTCGTCCGCGTCCCCCTGGATCACCAGCACCGGCGCGGTGACATCGAGGTCGTCCTCGATGGACCAGTCGCGGAAGGCGGGCGAGAGCCAGACCCCGCTCCAGCGGTCGAAGACGCCCCGGGGGTCGTCGTGCACCATGGCCATCTTCCTGGCGAGCGGGCCCGCTTCGTAGGAGGCGCGGGCGTTCTCGATGCCGATGCGGTTCTCGTCCTCGAAGTACATGTGCGGGCCCATCCCGACGACGGCCTCGACGGGGTGCGCCGAGGCGTACAGCAGGGCGATGGAAGCGCCGTCGCTGTGGCCGACCAGGACGGGGCGGCGCATGCCCAGCGCGTCGAGCAGTTCGGGCAGCACGTCCTGGGCGTGCTCGTGCATATAGCGGGGGGTGCGCGGCAGCGGGTCGGGGCCGCTGCCGCCGTTGCCGTGGCGGGAGTAGACCAGGGCGCGGCGGCCGGTGGCGGCGGCCAGCCGGGCGGGGAAGCGGCCCCAGGCCGCGAGACAGCCGAGGCCGCCGTGCAGGAAGACCAGGGGCGCCAGGTCCGGGTCGCCGTCGATGACGACGTGTTCGAGGGGACCGTTGCGTGTATCGATTACCGGCACTGCAAAATCCTTCCCGGTGATTCAGAGTGATTCAGGGCGATTCGGAGTGATTTCAGAGGGGTGACGCGGTCGGAGACGTGGCTATGAGGGAGGGCCGCCGCCTCTCGTTGTCAGGCCCAGCAGGCGGACGCGTCTTTGCCGGGTGTGGAGTTCGCCCCTCGCGTCCGGGGGGATCAGGACGACCTGGCCCGCGCGGGCGTCGACCGGGGGCGTCTCCTCCAGGGAGAGCGTGATGTCGCCCTCCAGGACGATCAGGGCGGTCTCGGTGCCCGGGTCCGGGGTGAGGCGGAAGCGCTCCGCTTCGCACAGCTGCCAGTGCTCGGCGTCGTCGCACCCGGCGTGCAGCACGCCGGAGGGCACCATGCGTTCCAGGATCGCGGTCGCGGAGCCGGTGGCGGGGGCGAGGATCACTGTGCGGACCTCCTGCTCGTGACATCGAGAGTGACCGGAATGCATCGGTCCGGATCGCGCAGCGTGAAGAGCGTGTGCGCGCCGGTCGGTATCGGCATGTCCGGCGCCGGACACGCGGGGTCGGCGGCCACATGGACGACCAGCTCCGTGAACGGCGCGTACGGGCCGGTCCGTTCCGCCGCCGGGACGTCCACCAGCTCCAGGCCGCGGATCGGCCCGGACAGCAGTCCGGTCATGTCGACCGCGCCCGGCCCGACCAGATCCAGCACCACGGGTGCCCCGCTCATGACCGCTCCCCCTCTTCCGTGACCTCTGCTGTGGCGACTTCTGTGGCCTCTTCCGTGGCGAGTCCGGTGGGCCCGCACCACGTGGCCCGGCACGCCGCCGCCGTGAAGCCGGGGCCGAAGCCGATGAGGACGCCGGTGTCCCCGGTGGCGGGCGGTGCTTCGTACGTACGGGCCAGGACGTCGAGCACGGCCACGGCGCCGAGGTTGCCGCGCTCCTGGAGGCTCTCCCAGGAGTGGCGGGTGACCTCGGGAAGGCATTCGAGGCCGGTGGCGAGGTCCGTCAGGATGCGCGGGCCGCCCGTGTGGGCGATCGTGAACTGCGGCTTCCAGGCGCCCGTTTCCGCCCCGAGCCACTCGCGCAGGTGCGGCATGAGGTCACCCACGCCCTTGAGCGCGGCCGGGGTGCTGCCGAAGTGGAAGCCCCGGTCGTCCAGCGTCATCTCGTAGCGCTCGGTGCTGTCCGGCACGACGTACTCCCAGGTGTCGTCCACCCGGAACGCCTGCCCCGCGGGCCTGGTGCCGGAGACCACGCAGGCGCCGGCCGAGTCGCCGAACAGCGCCTTGTAGATCATCGCTTCCATGCTGTCGTCACTGTGCTGGTAGACCGAGCTGAGGATCTCCGCGGCCACGACGAGCACGCGCTGCCCCGGGTGGGCCGCGAGGAACTCGGCGGCGCGTACGAGCGCGTGGGCGCCGCCCGCGCAGCCGAGCTGGGTCATGGGGATCCGGCTGACGGTGGAGCGCAGGCCCAGGGCGTTGACGAGGTGGACGTCCAGGCCCGGTACGGCGAACGCCGTGGCGTGGGTGGTGATCAGACAGTCGACGTCCAGCGGGCCGAGACCGCCGGTGTCGAGGGCCTCGCGCGCGGCCCGCTCGGCGAGCTCGCACAGATCGGCGTATGCGGTCGCGTTGCTCTCCGCCGCCGGCCGGTCGGCGGCCACCGTGGCCAGCGGCCGGGCGAAGCGGCGGCGCCGGACCCCGGTCGAGTCCAGGACGCGCAGGATGGCCGGGAGCCGGGGGTGGTCGGGGTGCGCGCGGACGATGTCGTCCTGGATCTCCTTGAGCGTGACCTCGTGGGGTGGCAGTGCGACGACCGGGCGGTTGACGTAGATCATGACTGCTCCGTGGTGGGAAAGGCGCCGTTGTTCTGGGCCGTAGACGGTTCTCCGGGCGGTGTGGGGGTGCCGGGCTTCGTGGTCCGCACGCGCCGGACGGGCTGGATCCGCACGATCCAGCCCGTCCTGGGCGTCGCGGGCGTCGCGGGCGGGTCAGGCGATCGAGCCGCCGCCGTCGACGAAGAGGGTCGTGCCGGTGGTGTACGGGTTGCCCGCCGCGAAGACGACGGCCTCCGCGATGTCCTCGGGCTCGCCCACGCGCGCGACGGGCAGCCGGCCCGTCGCGGCCTCGTACATCGCCTCGCGGCTCCGCTCGGGCAGCGTGTCCCACAGCGGGGTCCTGATCAGCCCCGGGGAGACCGCGTTGACGCGCAGCGGCGCGTACTCCAGGGCCAGGCCGCGGACCAGGGCCTCCAGGGCCGCGTTGATCGCGCTCTGGAGCGCCGCCGCCTTTCCGGGGCGTACGGACAGATAGCCCGTGACGAGTGTCAGCGAGCCGGAGGGCCGGACGGACAGGGCGCGGGCGAGGCGGTACGCGCCCCAGAACTTGCTGTTCATCGCCGCGTAGGCGTCCTCCAGCGGGAGGGTGTCGACCCGGCCCATGGGGGTCTCCGCCGCCGATATGACGACGTGGTCGAACTCCCCCGCCGCCGCGGCGAATTCCTCGACCGCGGCGTCGTCCGTGATGTCGAGCGACTGTCCGGTGGCCCGCTCGCCGAGCGTGGCCAGTGCCGCGTCGATCTTCTCCTTGGAGCGGGAGGCGACGGTGACGTCGGCGCCGAGCGCCGCGAACCGCCGGGCGGTCGCCAGGCCGACGCCCGAGCTCCCGCCGACGACGAGGACGCGCTTTCCTTGGTATTCGGTCACGGTGCGGTGCTCTCCTGTAGTGACGGGACCTGGAGTTCCAGGTCCTCGGAACGTGAACGGGAATAGCTCTCGCGGTTCAGCTCGGTGATCTGAACCGATATGTCGCAGGAGGTCTCCGACATCGTCCGGTGGAAGTGCCGGCCCAGCACGCGGAGTGCCTCCTGGCTGATCCGGCGCTTCGCCTCCGCCGGCTTCCCGGCGAAGGTGCGGATGTCGAGATTGACGAAGGCCTGCTCGTAGGTGCCGTCGCCGATGAAGGCGTGCAGGCGGACGGCCCTGCTCTTGAAGTCCTGGACACGGAAGCCGCCGACTTCCGAGAGCGCGGCATGCAGTTCCTTGAAGAGGCCCTCGACGTCGACCTGTTCGCGGATGTTGCCCGAGTGTTCGAGCATGAGGTGCGGCATGCGGATTCCTTTCCTGCGGGTGGTGATGCCGGCGTGTACCTCCTCTTTTCGATGGCCTTTGGGCATCTACCGACGGCGGTACGCCGGCATGGCAGATCGGCCGGGCCCGTTGGGGTCCGGCCGATCTGAGGTTTGTGGGGGTGCGGGTTGCTTGCGCCTGCGGCGGGCTTGTTCCCCAGCCCCGCCCCTTCCCGAAACCGGGGCGCTGCCCCAGACCCCGCAACACGCTTCGCGCGTTGTCCTCAAACTGCGTCATCCCGCGTCGCTCTCGGTAGAACCGGACACG
>NZ_JBFBBD010000083.1:0-30452 GCF_040689515.1 Streptomyces sp. NPDC051173 | reverse complement strand
GTTCGGTGGGGGGAGTGGGTGGTGGTTGTGGTGGGTGGTGTGTGGGTGCCGGGTCCGGTGGGTGTGGTGTCGGGGGACGGGGATGAGGGTGGCGGGGGCCGGGGTGGTGTGGGTGGTGGTTATGACTATGCGGGTTTCAGTGAGTTGGCGGGGGTGGTGGGGGAGGTGCCGGTGGGGGTGTATCGGGTGGGGTTTCGGCGGTTGCGGGAGGGGGGTGGTGTGGGGGGTTTGTTGTTTTTGGTGTGTGGGGCGCCGTTGGTGGCGTTGGTGTTGTTGGTGTGGTTGTTGTGGCCGGTGCATTGGGTGGTGCGGGGTGGGTGGTTGGGGTGGGTGGATGGGTTGATGTTGGTGTCGGTGGGGTTGGTTGAGGTTTTTCGTGTGGTGAATGTGGTGTCGGTGGCGCATGCGTCGTGGGTGGCGCGGGATCCGGTGCCGGTGCGGGTGCAGCCGGGGTGGCGGGTGGCTTTCTGTACGAGTTTTGTGCCGGGGAAGGAGCCGTTGTCGATGGTGGAGGCGACGTTGGTGGGGGCGGTGGGGGTGGGTTATGAGGGGGTGGTGGATGTGTGGTTGCTGGATGAGGGTGATGATCCGGGGGCGCGGGCGTTGTGTGCGCGGTTGGGGGTGCGGCATTTTTCGCGGAAGGGGGTGGCGCGGTGGAATCGTCCGTCGGGTCGTTTTCGGGCGCGGACGAAGCATGGGAATTACAATGCGTGGTTGGATGCGCATGGTGATGGTTATGATTTTTTGGCGTGTGTGGATACGGATCATGTGCCGTTGCCGAATTTTTTGGAGCGGATGCTGGGGTATTTCCGGGATCCGGATGTGGCGTTTGTGGTGGGGCCGCAGGTGTATGGGAATTATGTGTCGGGGGTGACGAAGGGGGCGGAGTCGCAGCAGTTTTTGTTTCATGCGTTGGTGCAGCGGGCGGGTAATCGTTATGGTTCGGCGATGTTCGTGGGGACGTCGAATTGTGTGCGGATCAGTGTGTTGCGGCAGATCGGGGGGTTGTTTGATTCGATTACGGAGGATATGGCGACGGGGTTGGAGATTCATCGTCGGCGGAATCCGGTGACGGGTGGGCGGTGGCGTTCTGTGTATACGCCGGATGTGTTGGCGGTGGGGGAGGGGCCGTCGTCGTGGACGGATTTTTTTTCGCAGCAGTTGCGGTGGTCGCGGGGGACGTTTGAGACGTTGTTGTGTCAGTTCGGTGGGGCGGTGTGGGGGTTGTCGTGGGGGCGGTTGTGGAATTATGGGTTGTTGGTGGCGTATTACCCGTTGGCTGCGTTGACGTGGGTGTTGGGTGGGGTGTCGTGTGTGTTGTTTCTGGTGTTGGGGGCTGCGGGTTTGGGGGTGTCGTGGCCGGTGTGGTTGATGTTGTATGGGGATGCGTTGGTGTTGCAGGTGGTGTTGTATGTGGTGAATCGTCGTCATAATGTGTCGCCGCATGAGCCGGTGGGGTCGTCGGGGGTGGCGGGGATGGTGATGTCGGCGGTGTCGGCTCCGTTGTATGCGCGGGCGTTGGGGCAGGCGTTGTTGCGGCGGCGGTCGGGTTTTGTGGTGACGCCGAAGGGGGGTGCGGTGTCGGGGGATTGTGTGGGGACGTTTCGGACGCATGTGGGGTGGGCGGGTGTGTTCGGGGGGTGTTTGGTGGGGTCGGTGGTGTGGGGTCATGATTTTGTGGTGATGCGGGTGTGGGCGTTGTTGGCGTTGGTGACGGCGTTGGGTCCGTTGTGTTTTTGGTGGGTGGGCCGCCGTCGTGATGGTGGGGATGGTGGTGGGGTGTCGGTGGTGGCGCCGGGTGGGTCGGAGTCGGCGGGTGTGACCGGCCGCGTCGGAGAACGCAGCCCCGCATAAGGCGACGCCCTTTCCCCCCTCTCACACGTCTCTCTCACACATCTCTGCGCAGCATCCGCTCCGCGGCCCTGGGATCCCTCTCCCACTCGGCCCGCAGTTGCAGGGCGAACGCGTCGGGGAAGATTTCCTCGTCGCCGGAAGCGAGGGCGTCGAGCGTCGCCCGCGCCACCTCTCCCGTGGTCGCCGGCGGGAATTCGCCGAACGCGGGGTCGTAGGCGGCGACGCTGTCGAACATGTCGGTGCCGACCGGGCCCGGGAACACCCCGTGCACCGTGATGGACCGTGGCGCCAGATCCTGCCGGACCGCCTGGGTCAGGGAATTCAGGGCCGCTTTCGACGGGGGATAGCCGCCCAGCGACGGTGTCCCGCCGAAGGCCCCGACGCTGATGACGTTGACGATCGCCCCGCCCTCATTGCGTTCGAGGACCGGCACGAAGGCCCGGATCATCCGGAGCGTGCCCAGGTAGTTGGTGCGCATCACGCGGTCGACGTCGTCGAGGTCCATGTCGAGCAGATGGCCGACCCCGAGCAGCCCGGCGTTGTTGACGAGCAGGGTGACATCGGTCGCGGTCCGCGCCGCGGCGGCGATCGTGCCGGGCTCGGTGAGATCCACCCGGAGCGGCACCACCCGGCCGTCGGCATGCCCCGTCGCCGGATCCGAGGGCAAGGACGCCGGATTCCGCGCGGCCGCGTAGACGCGTTCCGCGCCACGCGCGAGGAATTCCGCCACCAGGGCCTTTCCGATACCACGGTTGGCGCCGGTGACGAGCACGGTCGCGCCCTCGATCCGCACCATGGCCGGTCCTCTCTTCCCGTCTTCCCGGTCCTTCCGCCGGAAGTCGGTTCTTCCGCCGGGATCCGGGTCCTTCCGTCATCCTTACCCCGATCCGTACGGGGTGCGGAGCGGGAGCGGAGAGCGGACGCTGGACGCGGGATCACCGAGCGGGACCACCATGAGGAGGGCTCGTATGGCCACCGACGTTTCGTCTCCGCCGATGGGCGTGCTGGTCCTCGGCGCCTCGCTGCGGGCCGGCTCGCTCAACGCCCGCCTGGCCGCGCTGGTGACCCGGCTGGTCCAGGAGGCCGGTGCCACCGTGGACCTCGCCCGTATGGGGGAGTTCGCCATGCCGGTCTACGACGGCGACACCGAGGTCGCCGAGGGACTGCCGCCCGGCGCGCTGGCGTTGAGCGAGCGGTTGTCGCGCAGCGACGCCGTCGTGATCGCGTCCCCGGAGTACAACGCCTCGGTCCCCGGCGGGATCAAGAACGCCATCGACTGGGTGTCCCGGATCCGGCCGCAGCCGTTCAAGGACAAGCACGCGCTGCTGGTCTCGGCGTCGCCGTCCCTCGTCGGCGGGAACCGCGGCCTGTGGGCCCTGCGGGTGCCGCTCGAACACCTCGGCACCCGTGTCTACCCCGACATGTTCAGCCTCGCCCGCGCGCACGAGGGCTTCACCGACGGAGGGGACCTCGCGGACACCGGCCTCCACGAGCGGCTGGTCGAGGCGGTCGCCGCGTTCCTCCAGCTGGTGGAGGCGGACACCCGCTACGTATGTCTGCGGCGCCGCTGGTACGAGTTCCTCGGCGACCGCACCGACGCCGAGGTCACCCAGCGCGCCCAGGACTGACCCCGCCTGACCCCGCCTGACCCCGCCCGACTCCGGCTGCCCCGGCCCCTACGCGGCCCCGTCCCCGAGGACGTCGGCGAGGTCGAAGCCGGCCGTCTCCTCCAGTTGGGCGTATGTGCACTGTCCGGGTTCGCGGTCGGGGCGCCAGCGGCGGAACTGGGTGGTGTGGCGGAAGCGGTCGCCCTGGAGGTGGTCGTAGGCGACCTCGCAGACCCGCTCCGGGCGCAGGGGGAGCCAGGAGAGGTCCTTGGTTCCCGTCCACCGCGACGGGCCGCCCGGCAGCCTGCCCGAGGCCTGCGCCTGCGGATCCGTCCACTGCTGCCAGGGGTGGCCTTCAGCGGACTCCATACGCAGCGGCGCGAGCTCGGTCATCAGCTCCTGGCGGCGGCGCATGGGGAACGACGCGCACACGCCGACGTGCTGGAGCCGGCCCGTCGCGTCGTATAGCCCCAGCAGCAGGGACCCGACGACGGGGCCGCTCTTGTGCAGCCGGAGGCCCGCGACCACGCAGTCGGCGGTCCGCTCGTGCTTGACCTTGAACATGACGCGTTCGCCCGGCCGGTAGGGGAGGTCGGGCGGCTTGGCGACGACACCGTCCAGGCCGGCCCCCTCGAACCGCTCGAACCACGCCTGGGCCGTGGCCCGGTCGTGGGTCACCGGCGTGAGGTGCAGCGGTGGTGAGGCATCGCGGAGCGCGTCCTCCAGCGCCGCGCGGCGGGCGTGCTGCGGGGTGTCGAGCAGCGAGTCGTCGCCGAGGGCGAGCAGGTCGAACGCGACGAAGCTCGCCGGGGTGACCTCGGCCAGGTGGGTGACGCGGGAAGCGGCCGGGTGGATGCGTTCGAGCAGGGCGTCGAAGTCCAGGCGGCCGTCCCGGGCGATGACGATCTCGCCGTCCACGACACAGCGCGGCGGCAATCCGGCGAGCAGCGCGCGGACGAGCTCGGGGAAGTACCGGGTCAGTGGCTTGGTGGTGCGGCTGCCCAGTTCGACGGAGTCGCCGTCGCGGAAGACGACGGCCCGGAAGCCGTCCCATTTCGCCTCGTACTGCATGCCGGGCGGAATGGCCGGTGCCGTCTTGGCCAGCATCGGCCGCAGCGGCGGCATGACGGGGAGTTCCATGACCGTGATTGTGCGGGCGTTCGGATCCCCGCGCCTGTCGGCCTCCCGCGCGCGGTTGTGTGGAGGCGCGCTTAGCGTGAGTGCATGGGCGAGGCAATGGAACTCACCATCGGTGAACGGGTCGTGCGGATCTCCCACCCGGACAAGGTGTATTTCCCCGAGCGTGGATTCACCAAATACGACGTGGTCCGCTACTACCTCGCCGTCGGGGACGGAATCGTCCGCGCGCTGCGGGACAGGCCGACGACGCTGGAGCGCTTTCCGGACGGGGTCGGCGGTGAGTCGTTCTTCCAGAAGCGCGCGCCCCGTAACCTCCCCGACTGGATCCCCACCGGCCGGATCGCCTTCCCCAGCGGCCGCTACGCCGATGAGCTGTGCCCCCGCGAGGTCGCGGCCGTGGTGTGGGCGGCGAACCTCGGTTGCCTCACCTTCCATCCCTGGCCGGTGCGGCGCGACGACACCGAGCACCCCGACGAACTGCGCGTCGACCTGGACCCGCAGCCCGGCACGTCGTACGCCGACGCGGTGCGGGCTGCCCTGGAGCTGCGCGGCGTGCTGGAGGAACTGGGGCTCGCCGGCTGGCCGAAGACCTCCGGCGGGCGCGGCCTGCACGTGTTCGTGCCGATCCTGCCCCGGTGGACGTTCGTCCAGGTGCGGCGCGCGGCCATCGCCGTGGCCCGTGAGCTGGAGCGGCGGATGCCGGGGAGCGTCACCACGAAGTGGTGGAAGGAGGAGCGCGGGGAGAAGGTGTTCGTCGACTACAACCAGACCGCGCGCGACCGCACCATCGCCAGCGCCTACTCCGTACGCCCCCGCCCGCACGCCCCGGTGTCCGCGCCCCTGTTGTGGGACGAGGTGCCGAGTGCCGTCCCGGAGGACTTCGACCTCGGCAGCATGCCGGAGCGCTACGCGGACGTGGGCGACGTGCACGCGGGCATGGAGGAGAAGCCCTGCGGTCTGGAGGCGGCCCTGGAGCTCGCGGACCGCGACGAACGCGAGCACGGGCTGGGCGATCTGCCCTATCCGCCCGAGCACCCCAAGATGAAGGGCGAGCCGAAGCGGGTCCAGCCCAGCCGCGCCCGCAAGAAGGCCCCGCCGGACGGCCCCGGCGACTGACCGGCCGTCACCCGGCCGAGGCGGGGGAGGGGGCCCCGTCCGGCGGCCATGAGGTCTGGATGGGTATGTCTCTGTTTATTCTGGTTTACCCCTGGTTGAGGGGTGGGAAATTGGGCAGTGCGTTATCCACTCCGGACAACAGGGAGCTGTTTATGACCCAGACACTCGTGGCCCGTGGCGTGGCATTCTCGGTGGCCGTGCTGGCCGGGGGGATGCTGGCAGCCACGCCCGTACACGCGTCGGCCCCGGTACCGGTACCGGGAAAGCCGTTCGGCACGATCAGTAGCACGACCGGCCTCAACGAGCGTGCCTATCCCAGCACCGACGCCCCGGTGCGGGCCACGCTTGCCCGCGGCACCAAGGCCGCGCTGCGCTGCAAGGTCCGCGCGCAGGACGTCGGCGGGAACAACGTGTGGTACCAGCTGCGCGACCGGCCGACGTGGGTGAGCGGGGTGTACGTCACCAGCACCGGCAACGTCCCGCTCTGCCGGGAGGTCGCCCACACCGCGCTGGACGACAGCCCGACGGTCCGGGCCGCGATGGGCTGACGCGGAACGGCCGGGGCGGCGGCGCGAGGCGCCGCCGCCCCTCCTGACTGCGGTCACCGCGCCCGGATCGCACCGATTCCGGTAGCAGGGGCCGGATTTCGGCGCGTCCTGTGCGCGGTGGCCGTGGGGCATCCCGCCCCCGATGAGGGCCATGGCCTCTACAGTTGCTGTTGCCTCCCCGTACCGCCCGGGGTGGCGGGGGTGCGGCTGGGGAGAGCGGTCAGGCCGGAGGGATGTGGGCTGTGAATCACCCGAGTCGGGGTTGTGTGCTGTTGCTGGACGGCACGTCTGACCGGCGTCGTGGTGCGGTGCCGAATCCCACGTTGCACGCGGTGGTGGGGGCGGATCCACGGGGGCTCGTTTCGGCGGACGCGGTCGACGTCGTCCAACTGCCCGGTGCCGCGGGCCAGCAGAGCGTACTCGCCTATCTCCAGCACGCCGCCGCGGGCCCGGGCCCGCTCCTGGTCTGGGTGACCGGGCGGCTGATGGTCTCCTCCTCGCGCCGCCGCGGCGGCGGCGAGGTGCACCTGGCCCTGTCGGGCAGCACACCGGGCACCGTCCGCTATACGGGACTGCCCTGGTCGTGGCTGACGCGCACGCTCGGCGCGCACCAGGGCCCGGTGCTGCTGGTGGCCGACGTCGAGGCCGACGCCGCCGCCTGGCCGAAGGTCGCGGCCGCCGCGGAGAGCGGACAACTGTCGGAGGGCATCGCGCTGTTCGGCGTCGTCACCCCCGCTCCGCCCGCGCCCGCGCTGGAGGCCGGACCGTACACCCGCGCCTTTCTCGACGCGCTGCGCGCGGGCGGCCCGGGTACGGGACCCGCCGTGGACGCGGAAGCGGTGCACCGGTGGGCGCTCGCCGGGTCGGGGCTGGACGGCCAAGCGCTGGCCCTGGCCTACGGCACGTCAGGGATGGTCCTGAACAACGCCGCCCACCAGGCGCGTTCGGCCCCCGAACCCGAGCGGGCGCCGCTCCGTGACGCCGTGCCGAGGCCCGCCCTCGCACCCCTGACGCCCGTGCCCGTCGCCGTCCGGGCACCCGCCGACGCCGTGCCCGCGCCCGAGGCGGCGGTGCCCGCGCAGGAGGACCCGCTGGCCGGGATCCTCGCCGCCGCCCGCGCCGGACGGCACAACGAGGCGGCGGCGATGGCCGCCGCGTGGGAGCAGCAGGCACTGCGCCGGCACGGCCCGCACAGCCCGGAAGCGGGGCTCTGGACCGAAGTGCGGGCCGATCTGGCCCGGTTGGCGGGCGACCACGGGCGGGCCGCGGAGCTGTGGATGTCGGCCGCGCACGCCCGGCTGGAGCGCGGCGGGACCGGCGACGCCGAGGCGGTCGCCGCGGTGAAGCGGGCCCACTACTGCTGGCAGCACAGTGGGGAGCGGGCGCCCGGCCTGGCCGCCGGACTGCTGGCCCTGTGGGAGCGGGTGCCCGGCGGCGAGGGCGCCGCCGACCACGTCCGTACGCACCTGCGCACCCTCCAGGACGTGCCGCCCGCGGCCGCCCGTTGAGGCGTCGGCCCGCCACCGGGCCGGATGGGCGGGAAGAGTGGCGGGTGGTGGCCTGGACCCGGCGGGCCGGGTGGGACACACTTCAGCCCATGCAGTGGACTGACATCGATCGGATCGCGGCGGGTCTCGCCGAGAAGCACCCCGGCGCGGAGCCCCTGAAGGTCGACTTCCTGGACCTGCGCGACCGGGTGGCCGGGCTGAGCGGCTTCAGCGGCGACCCCACCCGGGTGAATCTGCGCATCCTCGAATCCATCCAGCTGGCCTGGCTCGACCGGATGGGCATGGGCTGACGACCGGGCCCGACCGCCCCGGCCGGGCCGCGTTTTGGCGATCGGCGGGCTGCCGTGGATCATGCTGCTCATGCACAGCGACCTCTTCGCCCCCGAGAACATGGTTCAGCCCGCCACCGCGCCGGGCATGACCCTGCAGAACGCCAAGTCGATCAAGTACGTCGTCCAGGGCGAGTGCTACGCGCGCCAGGGAGCGATGGTCGCCTTCCGCGGCAACCTCCACTTCGAGAAGCTCGGCCAGGGCGTGGGGAATTTCCTCAAGCGCGCCGTGACCGGCGAGGGCCTCGCGCTGATGACCGTCAAGGGCCAGGGCGACGTGTGGTTCGCGCACGAGGCGGCCAACTGCTTCATCGCGGACATCACGCCGGGGCAGAGCCTCACCATCAACGGGCGTAACGTCCTCTGCTTCGACCCCACCCTCTCCTACGAGATCAAGGTCGTGAAGGGTGCGGGCATGACCGGCGGCGGACTCTTCAACTCCGTCTTCACCGGCCACGGCAAGCTCGGCGTCATCTGCGAGGGCAACCCCATCGTCATCCCGGTCACCCCCGGCGCACCGGTCTTCGTCGACACCGACGCCGTCGTCGGCTGGACCACCGACCTGCACACCTCCCTCCACCGCTCGCAGAGCCTCGGCTCCATGCTGCGCGGCGGATCGGGCGAGGCGGTGCAGCTGAAGCTGGAGGGGCAGGGGCACGTCATCGTGCGGCCCAGCGAGGCCAAGCCGGAGCGCACCGGCTGACACCGACCGGGTGAAGGGCCGGGCGGCCCCGTCGCTGTCCCGTCGGGTCCAGCTGTACGGGGCCGCCGCTTCCTGACCGGCGGTCAGGTCAGCAGGCTCTTGAGGAGGCCGTCGACCAGGGCCTCCAGGCCGAAGACCGTGGGGTGGAGGGCGCCGACGAGGCCGCCGAGGAGATGCTCCGCCACGGTCAGCAGACCACCGCCGAAGTGTGCCCCGTTGCGCATGTTCGGGGTATCGCCGATGTCGTTCTTGGCGAGCTGCGCCGTCGCCCCGACCGCGCCGGTCGTCGCCCCGGCGATGGCGTTGACGTCGGGTGCCGCGGCCGTCGACTGCTGCTGGAGCGCGGCCCGGGCGGTCGTGAGCTTGGTGAGGTTCTCCTTGACGGCGGCACAGCCGCGGACGTCCTTCTGGGGCGTCGGCTGCGCCGCGTCACAGTTCTGCGCGGCCGACGTGCTCGCCGCGGTAATGGTGTTGTTGTCGATGGTCTTCACCGCGTCGGCGGCGGCCCGCCGCAGCGCGTCGGGCGCCGGCGCGGCGAGTCCGGCGGGTGCGGCCGGTGCCGCCGGCGCGACAGGCGCGGTGACCGCGGTCTTGGTGATGTGCGGGGGAGCCGCAGGTGCGGGCGTCGCCAGAGAAGTCGTCATCACGAGCGCGACGGTGCCGCACGCTGCGGTGACGAGGGCGAGGCCGGTGGTGCGAGGAGCGGGCATGGACGTACTCCTTGGAGCGGAGGGATCTTCACGATCACCTTGCGGCCGCCCCTGGGACCCCGCAATCGGACAGCGGCCAAGGGGGTACCCCATGGCCGCTCCGGTCGCCTTCTTTCCCTCCGTCAGAAACCCCTCAGATCCTCCATTTCGCCTGCAGACGGCGCCCCTTGACGGGGTGCCAGTGACTTTTCCGGAACCTGATGGGCCGTCCGGTACGGGGGTGACGCCCTGTCGGCCGATCAGCCGAAAGCCCGTCAGGGGAGCGGGTCAGTGGGCGGCGGCGTAGACCCTCGCCGCGAACTCCGCGATCTGCTCGTCGCTGAGGTTCTTCGCGAGGTTCGCCTCCGTGATCATGCCGACCAGGCGGTGGTCGTTGCGGACGTCGATGACCGGGAGCCGCTTGATCTGATGGCGTTCCATGGTCTCCAGCGCCTCGCCGGCATCCGCCTCGGCATCGATCCAGTGCAGCTGCGAGCCCAGCTCCCGGGCCTTCATGCCCGCCGGGTCGTGGCCCTCGGCGACGCACTTGACGACGATGTCGCGATCGGTGATCAGGCCCTTGAGGCGGTTGTCGGAACCGCAGATGGGCAGGCAGCCGACCGCCAGGTCACGCATCATCTCGGCCGCGTCGGCCAGCGACTGCTGCTCGTCGACACACTGCACGCCCGCGGACATGATCTCGCGGGCCTTGAGCTGCTTTCTCGTAGCCATGATCGCTCCTGACTTGCGCGCACGACGATGGGGTGCGTCGGGCCCCGGGCCGCCCGTCCCTCGGGTCCCGGACCGCGGACCGGCCGGGCGGCGGGCCCTTCGCTCCCTCCATCGCAACACGGATGGCGCAACGCCGCCACGCCGGTCCTCAGGGCGTGCCGTAGCCCGGCAGGTGCCGCTCCATGAGCTCGACCTTGCCGTCGAGCGGACGCTCCATCCCCGGCCACAGATCGGCTTGGAGGACGAGCTGCACCCGTGGCGCCTTGGCGGCCACCGCCTCCGTGGCGCGCTTGACGACGTCCATCACCTCGTCCCACTCACCCTCGATCGTCGTGTACATCGCGTCGGAGCGGGTCGGCAGCCCCGACTCGCGGATGATCCGCACCGCGTCCGCGATGTGTTCCGGGAAGGACTCCCCGACGCCCAGCGGCGTCAGCGTGAAGGCGATGAGCACGGTGTTTTTCCTTTGACGAAGTGTGTTGAGAGATATCGGGTAACGGGAGGGGAGCCCGGGTCAGACCGGGCCGCCGAGCGAGGCGCGGTACGCGTGGACGGCCGGCGAGCGGTACGCCGACGCCACCTTCAGCAGGCTGCCGATCTCGTCGGCGAGATCCTGCGCCCCCGGCCCCGCCAGATTGGCCGTCTGGGCCTGTGGGTCCTGCCCGGAGCGCTTGGCGTGCAGGGCCGCGGCCAGCCAGCACGCCGTCACATGCGCGTCGACCAGCGGCTCGGGCACGCCCTGGCCCGTGACGTGCGTGCGGACCACACCGAGCGTCGAGGGGGGCACGTAGTTCCGCAGCACGATCATCGCGTCCCTGATCTCGATCACCCTGCGGTAGAGCAGCAGCTGGAGCGGCACGGCCGCGGCGCCCAGCCGGTTGCCCGGCCGCAGCACCACGTCCGGCGTGGTCGCCGTCAGGTCCTGCCACAGCCGGTCCAGCCCGCGGTACGACCTGCGGTCCCGCAAGTGGTCCCGGACCAGGGCCAGCACGGGCAGCGCCGCCCCGAGCGCCATGAACGCCGCCTCGACGCCGGTCACCGGCGAGAACAGCGGGGCGAAGACCGTGGACCGCGTCCGCAGATAGAAGAGCTTCAGCACCCACAGCAAGGACGCCAGCAGGATGCCCGTGCCGAACAGCCGCAGGCCCAGGCGCAGCAGCCGTGGCGTGCCCGGTCTGCGGCCGTAGCTCCAGCAGACGATGCCGCACGTGGTGTCGGCGGTCAGGTGGAAGGCGAAGAACACCCACCAATAGGCGTCCGGCACGCTCGCGATGTCCCGGGACGGGGCGATCTGGTTGCGGGCGTGCGGGGGCCCGCAGAGGTCCAGCAGCACCAGCGTCACCATCACCGCGAGCGCGGCCCCGAACACCGGGGCCGTACGGCGCTGCCGCCCCGCCGCGCCGAAGATGAACCAGAGCACCGCCGCAGCGTCGACGATGCTGAACAGGTGCGTGGACAGGTCGATCCAGTGCGCGTCCGCGATCACCCGCGCCAGCACGTCGGTGACCGGCTCCAGATGCATCGACATCGCCAGCGCGATCATCACGAGCGCGAACCACAGCGGCCGCTGCTCGCGGTGCCGGATGCCCTGCGGGGCGCGGACGACGGCCACCGTCCACAGGGCGATGATGCCGGCGTTCTCCACCCAGGGCTGGTCTAACGAGTGGAACACGACGCCCCCGCACGGTGGCCGGTCCGCAGCCCCATGGCCGATTCCAGCCCGCCCAGCATCCCGGACAGCAGCGTCGGCGCGGGGACCCGCCCGGCGGCCTCCAGGATGAGCGTGGCGATCATCTCCGCCTCCTGTTCCTGCTCGTCGCCGTAGCGGATGCGGGCCAGCACCTGCCGCACGGACCGCGGGTCGCTGATGTCGAGGTGGCGGTAGAGCTCCTGGTCGTCCACCGCGGAGCGGTGGTTGCAGACCAGGTGCCCGATCTCGTGCACGATGATGTGCTCCTGGTGCAGGGGGCTGGTCTGCGCGTCGTAGAGCACGAAGTCCTCCGTGTCCACCGCCAGCAGCAGCCCCGACGGTGTGCCGGGAACCGTCGGTGTGGGCAGCGCCAGCAGCCGCAGCGGCCGGTCGCGCTCGACCGCGAGCCGGGCGCACAACTCCTGTGCGGAGAACGGGTCGGGGATCGGAATGCCGCCGATGACCTGCTGACATCGACGGCGCAGACGCCTCCAGTGCATCTCGGTCGGCTCTCCAGGAAGGGTCGGGACGGGGGGACAGAGAACCCGGTAGCCGCGGCGCGTCACAGGGTCACCGCGAGACCACGACGGCCGGGGACGCGCGCGGTGCGGCTCCCTCGCTGTCCCTTCCCCCGGACAGTTCCTGGCAGCATCACGAGCCCCTCCGCACTTGCCCCCCGGCCGGTGTGATCGTAGATCGCCACTAGGTCTCCTGCCAGGTTTTGACACATAGTTGACCGTCACGGTCCGTACGACCAGGACAACTTCCCGTCATATCGGCAGTATTCCCCGCGCCATTCCCCGCGCCGCGCGAGACCGGATCAGCCCAGGGTGCTGCGGCGGCCGAAACGGCTGCTGCGCAGGCGGCGTTTGAGGCTGTCGAGGACGGGATGGCGCTCCCGCTGCTCCTGCGAACGGCGGTCGAGCTCCTCCACCAGGCGCTGCGTGCGCTTCTCCACGTCGAGCTCGTCCAGGATCCGGTCGACCTCGGTCAGCAGGGCCCCGTGCAGCTGCCACTGGCGCGGGTGCTCCAGCACCTTGTCGAGCAGCAGGTCGGCCGCCCGGTCGCGGGCCGAGCGCCCGGCGGCCAGCGCCTCGCCCAGCCGGACCTCCGCGTCCTCCGCGTTCGTGGTCACGTGCGTGGTGATGACGACCGCGAAGCTCTGCACCGCGCGGGCGAGCCGGTCGAAGACCTCCTCCAGCGCCTGTGCCACGTCCTCCGCGAACAGCGGCTCGTCGGTGCGCTCCTTGGCCAGGTCGGTCAGCGTCCTCGCGGCGACCCGCAGGACCACCGCCGAGATCTCCAGCGCGTCGAGCCCCGTGCGCAGCACCACCCGGAACAACAGGCCTTCCCGGACGCGGGGGTTGAGCCGCAGGCTGTCCTCCGCCTGCCGCAGCGCGGCGTCGACCTCGACGATGTCGTGGTCCAGCTTCCGCGCCTCGTGCAGCCGGGCCGCCGCCTCGGCGACGGTGGTGTGGCCGCTGATCTCCTGTCCGATGTCCTGGAGCAGCCGACGCATCCGGCCCGCCAGGTCCTCGATGGCCTCCCCGGCGGGCTGCACCCACACCGGCGGCACGAACAGGACGTTGAACAGCAGGCCCACGACCGCGCCGATCAGCGTCTCCAGCACCCGGTCCCAGGAGGTTTCCGCGACCCGGGTGACCCCCAGGACGAGCATCGCGCTGATCGCCACCTCGGGGACGAACTCGCCCACCTTCACGAACCGGCCGATGACCAGCGACGCCAGGATGATCAGCCCGAGGCTCCACCAGGTCAGCCCCACCAGCACGCTGAAGCCGATGGCGATGAGCACGCCCGCCACCACCGAGTTCACCCTGCGGATGCCGGTGGTCAGGGTGGCGTAGAGCGTCACCTGCACGACCAGCAGCGCCGTCAGCGGCGCGGTCAGCGGCGCCGGTTCCCGGCTGAGCCACAGGGCCACCACGTAGGCGATCACCGCGGCCAGCGTGGACCGCACCGTCTGCACGACCGCGGGCTCCCGGCCGCGCCGCACCAGTGTCGTCAGAGGGTCGGAGAGCGCAGGCACCTTCTGCCCCTTCCCGCTCACCACCACCCCGGACACCCGATCGGCCGTCGCGCCACCCGGGCGGTCGCCCGCGGCGGGGCCGGTGCCCGTACGCGATAGCGTCCAGGGCGACCGGGGGTTCGACGGCCGATGATAAGATACGAACTGGCCGGTTTTATTTTTGTGGCGATACGGGAGGTGCCCTCGTGGCGAAACAGGCGCGGGCGATCCAGACTCGCCGCACGATCCTGGAAGCGGCCGGCGCCGTCTTCGACGAGTTCGGGTACGAGTCCGCGACGATCGCCGAGATCCTCTCGCGGGCGGGGGTGACCAAGGGCGCGCTGTATTTCCACTTCGCGTCCAAGGAGGAGCTGGCGCGCGGGGTCCTCGAAGCGGCGATCACCACCGAAGGCGTCATACCGCAGGAGTCCAAGGTCCAGGAGTGGGTGGACGTGGGCATGGTGCTCGCCCACCGGCTGCCGAGGGAGCCGTTGCTCAGCGCCCCGATCCGGCTGTCCGCGGACCGCAGGGCGCGGGAGCTGTTCGGTACGTCGTGGGCGGGGTGGATCGACTATCTCGCGGAGATGCTGACCGCGGCGAAGGAGCAGGGCGAGCTGCTGCCGCACGTCGACCCGCGGCAGATCTCGGTGCTCTTCGTGAGCGCGTGGACCGGTGTGGAGATCGTCGCCACGGCGGCGGTCGACGACGGTGAGACGCTGGAGGACCGCATCGCGATGCTCTACGACTGCTTCCTGCCGGGCATCGCCGTGCCCGGCGTCCTGGGCCGGCTGGACACCGCGCCGGACCGCGGCGGCCGGATCTGGGAGGCGCACAAGGAGCGGGCGCGCGCGGCCGCGGAGGGTGACGGGCAGGCCCTCCAGGGCTGATCCGCCGGACTCGGCCGGGCCGCGGGAGGGGGCGGCCCGGCCTTTCCCATGCCCACGGCCGGCCCGTCGCGTGCCCGAATGCGGGAATAAAAACCAGCTGGTTGGTTTTGTGTTCCGCTGTTGACTTCTCCGCCGCCCCGTGGGACTCATGACGCGTACACGTCACTCCGCTTTTCGTGTCCGCCCGGCCACCCCACCCCGGGCAGGAAGGAAGCACACGATGCGTACGACGAAGAGACCCCCCAGCCGCCCCCGCGCGATCGCCGGCGTGGCCATGGCCGCCGTCCTCGCGGGCGTCGGTGTCGGGCTCGCCGCGCCGCCGGCCCTGGCCGACACCGTGGCCGTCCAGTACACCTGCACCGGACCCGGCGCCCCCAGTGGCGTGCAGTCCCTGAACATCGCCGTGACGGCTCCGGCCAGTGTCGAGCAGGGCGGCACCGCGGACCTCACCGTCGATGTGATCACGACGCTCACCGCGCCCGTCGACATCCCGGCCGGGAGCGTGAGCGGTGAGCTGAACCTCGACCTCGGCGGCGCGGCGACGGGCAGCGTCACCGCCACCGGCTTCACCAACTCCGACACCGTCCCGAGCGGCACCCCGGTCACGGTGACCGGCGGCAAGGCGTCGGCGCGGCTCGACAACGCGGGCGCCGCCACCTTCTCGCCCGGCGCTGCCACCGTGCACGTCTTCGGCGTCACCGTCGCCTGCTCGATATCGGGCACCGCCCCGGTCGCCGCCACCACGCAGGTGGGAGGCTCCTGACCGGCGGACGGCGCGGCCGGGCCCCGCGTCAGACGCGGGTGAGCGCGGCCGCGCCGAAGGAGACGTCGAAGCGGTCGCACCAGATGCTGACGCTCGTGAACCGGCCGAGGTCCAGGCCGGCGGGCAGGGTGTAGTTCTGGTCGCCCTTGTTGCCCTTGAGGGAGCCGAGGCTCCGGTGGGCGCCGTCGTCGAAGACGTACCAGCCGGCCCGGCCCTCCTTCACCGGGGCGTCGGTGATCAGGACGCGCAGGTCCGGGCCGTTGCTGGTGTCGAGGTCCTCCAGCCGCAAGGTGCGTGTGCCGTCGGGCAGTTCGAGGATCCGCACCGTACCGCTCGTGCTGTGCTCATGGCTGATCAGCTCGCCGACGGCCAGGGTCCTGGGGCCGCGCCCCGGCGCGTCCGCCACCGCGGGCACGGTCTCCCGCACCGTGGTGTCCACCCATAGCTTCCACGGCTGGAACCAGACCACCCCCGCGCCGACCGCCACCAGCCCGGCCACCAGCAGCCCCACCACGACCGGCCTGCCGAGCATCCGTCGTACGCGTCCCATCTCGTCCTCCTGAAAGCCATGTGCTGTCAGTGGTTCCAACGGGCCGCGGTGGCGCGTGCGATCCGCGACGGCGATGACGAAAGTCTTACGCGCCCTCCCGAGGTCTTACGCGCCCTCCCGGCGTGCGGGAGCGGGAGCCGCCCGCGGGCCGGGGACGCCCGCGCCCTCCGCGACGAACTCCACCGCCGCCACCCGCTGCCGCGAGGCCCGGTCGAGCAGGACGACCGAGGCCGCCTCCGGGACGGCGCTCGCCCCTCCGGGGCCGGAGAGCGCCCGCAGGAGCACGGCGAGCCGCCGGTCGTGCCGGGCGAAGACCCGGCCCGGGGCCCGCCGGCCCCGGGCGTCCTGACCCGCCAGGGCCTCGGCCGCGCCGACATCCAGCAGCACCAGGTGCAGCTCGCGCCCCTGCCGCCCCGCCGTCCGGGCGAGCCACCGCCGCAGCCACGGGCGGCTGCCGCAGTCGTGCACCAGCACCGGGCCACCCGCGCGCACGGCCGCGCGCAGCCACCGGACGTGCTCCAGCCGCGCCCACGGCCGGTAGACCGCGTACGGCAGACGCGCGGGCATCACCGCCTCGCACGCCTCGTGGACGTCGCGCGGGTCCACCGCGGTGACCGCCTCGCCCCAGCGGCGCAGCAGGGTGCTCTTGCCGCTGCCGGGCAGGCCCGAGACGACGACCACGGCGCCGGGCGGATAGGACAGCAGGGCCGGAGCGCCGTCCGTGCCCCGGAAGTCCACCAGGCCGCGCGGCCACAGCCGCCCCGCCGGTGCCTCGGCGACTATGCCTGACCTGCTCGTACCGCTCACTACCGCCCCCTGCCCGCATCGATCGCCCACGTCCGCCGGGCACGGCCCAAGCTACGGCAGGTCGCTGTCGCCCCCGAGGTTGGCGACCACCCGGCGCAGTACGTCGACCGCGGCCGCGTACTCCCGCTCGCCCACCCCCGCGCGCATCTGTTCATGCGCCCGCCCGTTCCGCTCCGCCGCGCGGCGGAGCCCCGCCTCGCCCTCGGCGGTGAGCGACAGCCGGCCCGCCTCCTCCTTCAGCCAGCCGCGTGCGAACAAGTCGTCGTAGACCGCCTCGAAATCGATCCGCTCTGCCCGCGGTGCGATGCGGTCACCGTAGAAACTCGACCAAGGTTGAGGTCAAGGCGCTTCTTCCCGCCCAGGAGCGGAAACAGCTGACGCGCTTCCCGTGTTACCCCCCTGACGGCCGGAGCCCCGCGACATCCGCCGGCCGACCCGTAGCGCGACACGGAAGGTGCGTCACATGAAGATCGGCATCATCGGAGCGGGCAACATCGGCGGCAATCTCGCGCGTCTGCTCACCGCCGCCGGCCACGACGTGGCGATCGCGAACTCCCGTGGTCCCGCGACCCTCACCGCCCTGGCGGAGGAGACCGGCGCCACGCCCGTCACCGTCGAGCAGGCCCCGCGCGGCGCCCGCGTCGTCATCGTCACCGTCCCGTTCAGGAACGTCCCCGGCCTGCCCGCCGGGCTGTTCGCCGACGCGCCGGACGACCTGATCGTCATCGACACCGGCAACTACTACCCCCAGCAGCGCGACGGCCGGATCGCCGAGATCGAGGACGGGCTGCTGGAGAGCCGCTGGACCGAGCGGCACCTCGGGCGGCCCGTCGTCAAGGTGTTCAACGGTACGTACGCCCACGACCTGCTCGACCGCCCGCGCCCCCAGGGCGACCCCGGCCGGGTCGCCCTCCCCGTGGCCGGCGACGACCCGGAGGCCAAGCGGGTCGTCCGTGAACTCGTCGACGGCATCGGCTTCGACACGGTCGACACGGGCGGCCTCGACGACTCCTGGCGCCAGCAGCCGGGGAAGCCGGTCTACGGGGTGGCGGCCGGCGCGGAGACGGTGCGTAAGCTGCTGGCGGAGGCGACGCCGGAGCGCACCGCGGAGTGGCGCGCCTGACTCCCCGTGGGCTCCTGCGGCCGACCGTGGCCCTCGCGCCCCGGCCCGCACGCATGATGACCAAGGTCACGACCCCCGGTGGGAACCTGTGACGGGGTCACGTGCTCCAGTAGGACGGAACAGACCGTCATGTCCTTCGGGGCAGCAGCATCATCCGGAGCGACGCGATGACGCACTCACCTTCCGGGGCGTACCAGTCCCGGGGCCACCGCCGTGCATCCCGCGCCAAACGATGGACCATCGTTGTGGCGTCCATAGCCGTACTCGGACTGATCACCGGGGGTGTCCTGAACTATCTCAAGATCGGCCCGTTCTCCGACAAGGGTGAGAAGGTCAGCTTCGGCCAGCAGGCGCCCGCGGGCAACGGCGGGCAGGCCGGCGGGAACAACGGCGCGCAGCCCGTCGCCGACTCCAAGGTCCTGATGCCGACCGGACCCGAGGCCGAGTTCAAGAACGTCAACACCCTGGGCGACGGCACGCACATCGCCGTGACCACGCTGGAGGGCAAGAAGTCCGGTTTCACGGGCAAGGTCTGGGTCTGGGCCCCGAAGGAGTACGGGGACCCCAAGTTCGCGAACAGCGGCTTCCCCGTCCTCATCGCCCTGCCCGGCGGCCCCGGCTTCCCGGACAACTACTGGATGGGCACCAACCTCAAGCTCCAGTCGTCCATCTCCAAGTGGTACGCCGAGGGCAAGAGCAAGCCCTTCCTGCTGGCCATGCCGGTGCTGAACCCGAAGAACAACGGGACGTACTGGGACGGCAGCGACATCCCCAACCAGCCCAAGATGGGCACCTGGCTCACCGACGACGTCCCGGACCTGATGAAGCGGAACTTCCGGACCATCAAGGCGCGTGACGGCTGGGCCTTCATGGGCTCCTCCTCCGGCGGCTTCGCGGGCATGAAGGCCGTCCTGAAGCACCCCGACCGCTTCAAGGCGGCCATCGCCTCCGGCCCGGACATCGTCCCGGACTCCCCGCTGTGGAAGGGCCACAAGAAGGAGATGGACGAGAACAACCCCGAGCTGCTGGCCAAGGACCTGATCGCCAAGGGCGGCCCGGACGTCTACATCGCGTTCCAGTACGGCACACGGGAGGACCCCATCACGATCAACGGGGTCAAGAAGTTCGTCGCCACCTACGGCAAGGGCCCGGTCCACACCGACGTGAAGGTGATCGAGGGTGGCAAGCACGACGCCTACACCTACGTCCCGAGCATGGGCCAGGGGCCCATCCAGTGGATCAGCGAACAGCTGGAAGGGCCGATCCCGGCCTCCTGACGCGGCACCCCACCCGAAGCCGCGGGACCGCGCCCGGTCCCGCGGCTTCGTCGTCCCCGCGGCTCTACCGTCCTTGCGGCTTTGCCGTCCGCCGGGGCACGTACCGCGCGCGTTTACCCTGTGACCAGGGATTTCTCGGAACGAACAGAGGCTTTGGGCATGGGTGGGGAAGAACCCGCGGATCCGTTGCGGTTCACCGTCCTCGGGCCGGTACGGGCCTGGCGGGGCATCACGGAGCTGCCGTTGGGCGCGCGCCAGCAGCGCTGCGTCCTCGCGGTACTGCTCCTGCGCGCCGGCACCACCGTCCCGGCGGAGGAACTCGTCGACGCCCTCTGGGGCGAACGGCCGCCCCTCGCCGCCCTGGGCACCGTGCGCACCTACGTCTACCGGCTGCGCAGGGTCCTGGGCTACGGCACGATCGGCCCCGACGCGGGCGGCTACCGCATCGACACCGCCCCCGGATCCGTCGACGCAGCGGAATGCGAACGCCTGGCGGCCGAGGCGGCCCGCCACCGCTCCGCCGGCCGGGCGGAAGCGGCCCTCGCGGCCTTGCGGCAGGCCCTCTCGCTGTGGCACGGCGAGGCGCTGCCCGGACTCCCCGGCCCGTACGCCGAACGGCAGCGCGTCCGTTGGGCCGAGCGCCGCCTCGAACTCCTCGAAGCCCGCCTGGAGACCGAGCTGGAGCTCGGCCGCCACGACCGGATCACCGGGGAGCTCACCGAGCTGGCCGACGCGCACCCGATGCGCGAGCGCGTCTCCCACCTGCGGATGCTCGCCCTCTACCGCGCCGGACGCCAGGCCGAGGCCCTGGACGCCTACGCCGCCGCGCGCCGCACCCTGATCTCCGAGCTCGGCGTCGAACCCGGCCCGGAGCTGCGGGAACTGCACGGCCGGATCCTCGCCGCGGACCCCGACCTCGCGCTCTCCACCGGCCCCCTCCGCCCCCTCACGAACGCGTCCGAGGACCCTGTGGCCGCATCGTCCGCCACCCCCTCGCCCGAGCCGGAACCTTTCACGCCACCGCCCACGCCTCTGCCCGCCCCCAGGCAACTCCCCGCGAAATCCGCCGACTTCAGCGGGCGGCAGGCCGAGAAGGCCGCGCTGCGCCAGGCCCTGCTCGCCCCCGGGACGCCCGTCGCCGTCATCTGCGGCCTCGGCGGCGTCGGCAAGACCGAACTCGCCGTCCACCTCGCCCACTCCCTGGCCCCGCACTTCCCCGACGGCCAGCTCTACGCCGACCTGCACGGCGAGGACGGCAGGCCCGCGCCGCCCGAGGAGATCCTCGGCTCCTTCCTCGGGGCGTTCGGCATCCCCCGGGACGCGCTGCCCGCCGGGCTCACCGAGCGGTCCGTCCTCCTGCGCTCCGTGCTCGCCGGACGCCGCGTCCTCCTCGTCCTCGACAACGCGCGGGACGCCCGGCAGGTGCGGCCCCTGCTGCCGGGCGGGCCCGGCTGCGCCGTCCTGGTCACCAGCCGCGCCCGGCTCACCTCCCTGACCACGGCCTACACCGCCGAACTGGGCGCGCTCAGCCCCGACGAGGCCCTCCAACTGTTCACCGGCATCGTCGGCGAGGACCGCGTGCACGCCGACGAGAGTGCCGCGCGGGAACTGCTGGCCGCCTGCGGCCACCTGCCCCTGGCCGTCCGGATCACCGCCGCCCGGCTCGCCCACCGCCCGTTCTGGACCCTCACCGGAATCCTCCCCCGGTTCGCCGACGGCCGGGGCCGCCTCGCCTTCCTGCGCACCGGCGACCTCGCGGTGGAGAGCACCTTCCGGTTCGGCTACGACCAGTTGACGCCGGCGCAGGCGCGCGCCTTCCGGCTGCTCGCCGTCCCGGACGCCCCCGAGCTGCCGCTCGACGCCGTCGCCTCCCTGCTCGACCTGCCCCGCGACGCGGCGGAGGATCTCGCCGAGTCGCTCGCGGACGCCTCCATGCTGGAGACCCCCGCCCCCGGGCGCTACCGCTACCACGGCCTCCTGCGCGACTTCGCCCGGAGCCTCGGCCTCGGCGCGGAGCGCACCGGCGCCCTGGACCGGCACGAGGACGCGATCGCCCGCTTCACCACGGCCGCGGACATCAGGCACGGCCTCGGCGATCCCGTCGGCGCCGCCGAGCACCACCGCTCCGCGCACGCCCTGCTGCTCCCGACGACCGAGGAGCCGCGGGAGCCCGCCCGTCAGGGCGCGGGCGGCTCCGGCCGGGTGTGACCGAGGGCCATGCGCAGGAAGCGGGGCCGGTAGATGTCCGCGCGGTGGATGACGTCGTCCGGGACGAGGCTGTTGACGTTGTAGGAGACGACGAGCTCGTCGCGGCGTTCGAGCTCCGGGTGCTCGTGGGGGTTGTAGGCGAAGACGTTCCGGTTGCGGTAGGTGCCGCCCGGCCCGGTCTCCGGGGCGGTGAACACCGTACGGGGCCGGGTGAACGGCCCGCTGGGCGTGCGTGACCAGGCGAACTGCACCTCCGCGCTGAACGGGAGGTCCGCGCGCTGGGTGCACAGGGCGTACCAGGCGCCGTGCCGTACGACGCTCAGCTCGTCCGAGGTGCGCAGCGCGGCACCGTCGGGCCCGGACAGCCGGGCGGAGCGGTGCTCGTCGGAGGACCAGGTGCCGCGGCCGGTGAAGAACTGCCAGGGCCCGCGCAGGTCGGAGCCGGTGATGCGGGCCAGGTGGAGGTGGTTGCCGGGGCCGGAGGGGGCCTTCTCGGTGCCGTAGACGTAGGTGTGCCCGCCCTCCCGGGACAGCCACGCGCCCCACGAGACACCGGCCGACGACGGCAGCGGCGTCAGCGACCGGGGCCCGGGTCCGCCGCCGGGGCCGAACCGGCCCAGCGCGTTGCCCCGCCAGGCCACGTCCAGGGGGCCGGGACCGGTGCGCGCGTAGCGGGCGTAGACGACCTGGACACCGCCGGGGCCGGGGATCCCGGCCCGCGACCAGTACCAGTCGTCGGGGCCCGAGCCGGACACGACGGACGTGGGCCCGCCGCCGGCGTCCCGCCCGGTGACGGTGTGCGGGCCGGTGGCGTTCCAGAGGACGAAGCTGTTGTGCACGAAGGGTGTGGAGCCGCGGCCGGTGACGGGGGAGCGCGAGCCGTCGGGGCGTACGGTGCCGAGGAAGGTGTCGGAGAAGACCCACAGTTCGCCCTTGGGCGCGGGCACGGAATACGTGCTGTCGCCGCCGGTCCAGTGCCCGGGCGAACGGTCCCGGTCGGCATATCCGGCGAACGCCCCGTCGAGTGCCGCGTCCGCCCGCACCCGGGTGACCTCCGGCGGGCCCACTGCGGGCGGCAGGAAGGCGCAGGTGGCGACGAGAGCGCAGACCAGCACGGCGGGGGAGCGCAGCCGGGCCGCGCGGCGGGGAGTTCGCATGGCACCAGCCTCAACGAGCGAACGCCCCCGGGGTAGTCGGCCTCAGTCGGTGCCGGCCGCCTCCAGCGCCACCTTCAGCAGCTCGTCCGGCGCGCCCTGCATGACGTTGTGGGTGGACGCCACCGCGTGCACGTGCCACGCCGGATCGCCCTGCAACCGCTCGTACGTGGGCCGGAACGGCGTCTCCGCCTCCCACCGCTCCGCGTACACGTAGTGCCTGCGCCGGACCTGGTCGGGACCACCGCGCAGGCGGATCGACTGGAGCAGTGACGCCAGCGGGTGCGGGGTCGCGCGGGGGTCGAGGAAGGGCAGGGGCGCGGTCGCGTACCCCAGGGCCCCCACACCCCGCAGGTACCAGTCCCGGACGGGGGCGTTGGCCAGCGTCCAGCAGGAGTCGCCGTCGGCGGGGACGAAGGCGTCGACGTAGACGAGGCCCCTGACGCGCTCGGGCGTCCGGTCGGCGGCACCCGTCGTCACCATGCCGCCGTAGCTGTGCCCGACCAGCACCGCGTCGGTGATGTCCTCGTCCACCAGCAGGTTCACCACGTCGTCGATGTGCGTGTCGAGATTGACCGAGGACGTGAGGAGGTGCTTCCGTCCCCCGACCCCGGTCAGGGTGATCGGGTACGCCTCGTGCCCGTGCCGCCGCAGCTCGCGCGCGAGCGGTTCGAAGCACCAGGCACCGTGCCAGGCGCCGGGAACGAGTACGAACGTGGCCATGGGTAACTCCTTCTAACGAGGCGTCAGGGAAGCGCGGGTGTTGAGCGCGTCCACGTCGCTCCCGGTGGTGTGCCGGTAGGTGTCCGTGATGCGGGCCAGGTCGCGCGGGGACCGCGCGGCGGTGGCACGGTTCATTGTGCGGTTGGCCAGGACGACGGCCGACGTCGGCTCCCGCCTGGCCTCCTCGTAGCGGGCCAGCCCCTCCGTCACGTCGCCGGCCCGCGCGAGTTCGTACGCGAGCACCCGCGCGTCGACGACCGCCTGGGAGGCGCCGTTGGCCCCCACCGGATACATCGGGTGCGCGGCGTCGCCGAGCAGCGTCACGCGTCCGCGGCCCCAGGCCGGGAGCGGGTCGCGGTCGACCATGGGACAGGTGAGGACCTCCTCACCGCCCGCCAGCAGGGCCGGCACGTCCAGCTCGCCGAGCCGCCAGCCCGCGTAGTGCGGCAGCACGTCCGCCACGCGGGCGGCACGGTTCCGGCCAGCCTCCTCGGAGAGGGGCGCGGGCGCGGACTCCCGCACCTGGCACACCCAGTTGATCCGGCCCCGGCCGATCGGATAGGCGATGAGCTGGGTGTCCCCGTCGCGCAGGATCGCCATGGAGCGTCCGGCGCGGAACGGCTCGGCCCGCGTCGTGCCCCGCCACATGCGGATGCCCGACCACAGCAGCGGCCCGCCGCCCGGGTGCAGCCGGGCGCGTACCACCGAGTGCAGCCCGTCGGCGCCGACGAGTGCCTCGGCGGTCATGCCACCGGTGGCGCCCGTCGCCCGGTCGAGGAGACCGGCCCGTACGCGGCCGGCCGCCTCCTCGAAGCACGTCAGGCGGACTCCCGTACGGACCGCGCCGGCGCCCAGCCGTTCGCGGACCGCGGCCAGGAGCAGCAGCTGGAGTTCGCCGCGGTGGACCGAGAACTGCGGCCAGCGGTAGCCCTGCGCGAGACCGCGCGGCTCGGAGAAGATCTCCTGGCCGTACCGGTCGCAGTGGACGATCTCGGCGGTCGCCACCCCGGTCCCGGCGAGGCCGTCGCCGAGGCCGAGTTCGGTCAGTTCGCGTACGGCGTGCGGCAGGAGGTTGATGCCGACGCCGAGCGGCCGGATCTCCCGGGCGCTCTCCACCACGACCGCGTCGATGCCCGCCGCGTGCAGGCTCAGCGCCGTGGTGAGGCCGCCGATGCCCGCGCCGGCGACGAGCACGGTCATCGGCCGGCCGGGATCTCGGGGCGGTCGATGATCCGCAGCCAGGTGCCGTCCGGCTCGCGGCGCGCCACCTGCACGCGGCCGCCCGTGCCGTCCGCCGGGAAGGTGGAGGTGAGGGCGAGGTCGCCGTAGCGGACCGTCGGCAGCGGCTCCTCCACCACGAAGGACAGCGGCGCGTGGGCGAGCATCCGCTCGCACACGGCGCGGATCGCCTCCCTGCCGACCGTCGCGGTCCCGGGCGGGAAGGCGAGCACGGCGTCGGGCGCGTAGAGCGCGGCCAGCCCCTCGGCGTCGCCGGCGTTGGCGCGCTCCACGAACAGGCGGGCCAGGTCCTCGGGGGTACGGGCGGGTTCACGGTGCGTGGTCATGGTGACTTCCTCTCTCTCGCTTCCACTCTGTGGCCGCGACGATCAGAAGTCCAAGAGATGGGTTTTCTGCTTACTAGAAGCAGCAGTTATAGAATCGCCGTTATGGAACTCCGACAGCTCGCCTACTTCGTCGCCGTGGCCGAGGAGCGCAACTTCACCCGCGCCGCGGAGAAGGCCCACGTGGCCCAGCCGGGTGTCAGCGCCCAGATCCGCAAGCTCGAACGGGAGCTCGGCCAGGAGCTGTTGGACCGCTCGGGCCGCGAGGTGCGGCTGACCGAGGCGGGCGAGGCCGTCCTGCCCTACGCCCGGGCCGCACTGGCCGCCGTGGAAGGCGCCCGCCTCGCCGTCGACGAACTCACCGGACTCGTCCGCGGACACGTCGCCGTCGGCACCGTCACCTCGCACGACGTCGACCTGCCCGGCCTGCTGGCGGGATTCCACGACGACCACCCGGCAGTGGAGATCACCCTCACCGAGGCGAACTCCGACCGGCTCATGGAAGATCTGCGGGCGGGCCGCCTCGACGCGGCCGTCATCAGCATCGGCACCACCCCCGCCGGGCTCGACATCCGGGTGGTCGACGACCAGCCGATCGTCGCCGCGGTCGCCCACGGCCACGAACTCGCCGTCCACCGGACCATCTCGCTCGACACCCTGCGCGGCCGCGACCTCATCAGCCTCCCCAGGGGTACGGGCCTGCGCACCCGGCTCGACGACGCCTGCGCGGCCGCGGGCTTCACCCCGCGGATCGCCTTCGAGGCGAGCGACCCCGGCGTCCTCGCCCAGCTCGCCGCCCGCGGCCTCGGCGCCGCGATCCTGCCGGGCGCGTTCGCCGAAGCGCGGTCGGACGAACTGCACAGCATCACGATCGACCGCCCGCCGCTCCGCGGCCGCCTCGCCTTCGCCTGGCGCGTCGACGGCCCGGCCAGTCCTGCGGGCCGCGCGCTCGTGGCACGGGCCCGCGTGGCGCTGGGCAGCCCTCGGCGGCGGTGAGACCCGGCCGCGGCCCGCGCCCTCCCGGCCGTTACGCCGCTTCCTCGCGGCAGCTACGCCGCTTCCTCGCGACCCGGCAGCCGGGGCAGCACCTTCGTGCGGTAGAAGTCGAAGAAGCCTTGCTGATCGGGGCCGATCTGGTTGACGTAGACCGTGTCGAAACCCGCGTCCGCGTACGCCGTGACCGCCTCGACGTGCGCGTCCAGCCCGTCGCCGCAGACCACCGCGGCCGCCACCTGATCCGGTGTCACCAGCTCGCTGGCCTGCTCGAAGTGGCGGGGTGTCGGCAGCAGTTGCGGCAGCTCGCCCGGGAGCTGCTCGTTGGCCCACAGCCGGTGCGCCGTACGGACCGCCTCGTCGCGGTCCGGCCCCCAGCACACCTTCAGCCCGGCCTGCGCCGGCTTCACCCCGCCGCCGCTGCGCCGGAAGCGGTCCACCGCCTCGCCGTCGGGCGTCATGGTGATGAAGCCGTCCCCGATCCGCCCGGCCAGCTCGGTCGCCGCCGGGCCGAACGCCGATATGTCGATGGGCACGGGCTCGTCGGGCACCGTGTGCAGCCGGGCGTTCTCCACCGTGTAGTGCTTGCCGTGGTGGCTGACCTCCCCGCCCTCGAACAGGAGCCGCATCACATGGACCGCCTCCTGGAGCATTTCCAGCCGGACGGCCGCCTGGGGCCAAGGGGCGCCCAGTATGTGCTCGTTGAGCGCCTCCCCACTGCCCACCCCCAGCCGGAACCGCCCGCCCAGCTGCACGGCACAGGTGGCCGCGGCCTGCGCCGTCACCGCAGGGTGCAGCCGCATCGTCGGACAGGTCACCGCCGTCTGCACCGGCAAGGACGTGGCCTGGGACAGCGCGCCGATCACCGACCAGACGAAGGGGCTCTGACCCTGCGCCGAGTTCCACGGGTGGAAGTGATCGGAGATCCACAGCTTGGTGAAGCCCGCCTGCTCGGCCATCCGCGCCTGCTCGACCAACTCGTCCGGCCCGTGTTCCTCACTGGAGAGGAAATAGCCGTATTCTGTCATCGGGGTGACCTCCTGGAGGCGGCTCTCAGCCACCGGGTAACCATCCGGCCACCGAGAAAACCCCCGGTCACGGTGCCCGCGGACGGGAACGCCTCGCTACTCCCGGTGCCCGTAGCGGCGCAGCGCCCAGCCGGGCAGCCCGAACCAGCACAGCACCAGCCACGCCACCACCCCGGCGACCACGTACGGCACGGCCGCGCTGTGCAGCGCGATGCGGAGGATGAGCAGCAGGGCCGAGGTGACCGTGGCCAGCAGCAGGACGACGCCGGTCATCGTCAGGCGCGACGCCCAGACGACCGTCTGCGGCTTCAGCCGCCGGCCGCTGACGATCCGGTGGAAGGAGACGGGCCCGATCAGCGCCCCGGTGGTGGCCGCGCCGAGCACCACCGTGACGACGTAGATGGTGCGGTCGGTATGGCCCAGCGTGGCGAACCGCGGGGTGAAGACCACGGTCAGCAGGAAGCCGAAGAGGATCTGCACCCCGGTCTGGGTGACCCGCACCTCCTGGAGCAGCTCGCTCCAGCGCCGGTCCGCCCGCTCCTCCGGCGTCTCGCGGCGGCCGCGCCGCGGCTGCTCCCCGGGCTCGGCGGGCGGGCCGGGCGCCCCCGGCCCGCCGTCCCGCGCTCCACTCGATGCCATGGCGTTCCCGTCACCCGTAGCCCTCGCCTGCGCGCCGGGTACCCCTTCCGTCCTCCGGCATGCCCCGGAGAGGACCGGAGAGGAGTAGTCGGGGCGCGGTTGCGTCCGCCGCCGCCCTGTCCCAGTGTGGAACGGACGAAGCCACTTCCCCCTTCGGACGCCGGGCGCGGAGCCCGGGCGCCGCCGAGGAGCGAGAGAGATGCCGCGAGGATCGAGCCCCAAGCGTGAGCGCCAGTACGAACACATCAAGGAGAGCGCCGAGCAGCGCGGCGAGAGCACGAAGCGGGCCGAGGAGATCGCGGCCCGCACCGTGAACAAGGAGCGTGCCCGGTCCGGGGAGTCCCGCACCGCGAGCAAGAGCTCCACGCAGGACATGTCCTCGTCCGAGCGAGGCGGGCAGCGCTCCCACAGCGGCGCCCAGGGACCCACCTACGACCAGCTCTACGCCGAGGCGCGGCGCCGCGGTGTCCACGGCCGCTCCTCGATGAACAAGTCCGAGCTCAAGCGGTCCCTGGGGCGCTGACGGAACCGGCCTCAACCGGTGAACAACTGCCGCAGTTTGAGGGTCAGTTCGTACACCCCGTAGGCGAAGGGCGCCCCCACCCACAGCCAGGCGAGGGCGAGCAGTGCCTTGCGCGCGGGTGTCATGGCGTCACGTCCTTCTCGGGCGCCGCGCCGGTGTGCTCCTCCGCGACGGGCGGCTCGTGGTGGCGGGCGTGGACGGGCCGCACGAACTCGTTCGCGGCGAAGCCCACGACCAGCAGTCCGATCATCACGGTGAACGACGCGGTGTAGAGGCCGGGGCCCGTACGGCCCGCCGCCTTCCCCGCGTCGGCGAAGGCGTTGACGATCAGCGGGCCGAGGATGCCCGCGGTGGACCACGCGGTCAGCAGCCGGCCGTGGATCGCGCCGACCTGGAAGGACCCGAAGAGGTCCTTCAGATAGGCGGGGACGGTCGCGAAACCACCGCCGTAGAAGGACAGGATGACCGCCGCGCACACGATGAACAGCGGCTTCGAGGAGTCACCGGCCAGCGCGAGCACCAGATACGTCAGCGCGCCGGCGCCGAGGTAGAGACGGTAGACGTTCTTGCGGCCGACCCGGTCGGAGGCGGAGGACCAGCCGATCCTGCCGAGCATGTTGGCGAGCGAGAGCAGACCGACGAAGCCCGCGGCCGCGGAGGCCCCCACCGGTGACGAGGAGCGCGCGAAGAAGTCCGTGATCATCGGCGCCGCCTTCTCCAGGATGCCGATGCCCGCCGTGACGTTCGTGCAGAGCACGACCCACAGACACCAGAACTGCGGCGTCCGCAGGGCATTGCGGGCCGAGACCCGCGCCGTGGCGACGAGGGGGCCGCGCCCGGCGGGGGAGGGGGCGTCCGGCGGCCGCCACCCCTCGGGCGGTACGCGCACGAGCAGCACGCCGAGCGTCATGAAGACGGCGTACGCGGCTCCCATGACCGAAAACGTCCGCGCGATCCCGGCCGTGCCCGAGCCGAAGCCGGACAGCAGTTCGGCCGACCACGGCGAGGCGATGAGGGCGCCGCCCCCGAAGCCCATGATCGCGATCCCTGTGGCCATCCCCGGACGGTCGGGGAACCACTTGATGAGCGTGGAGACGGGCGAGATGTAGCCGATCCCGAGCCCGATGCCGCCGACCAGCCCGTACCCGGCCACCACCAGCCAGAACTCCCGCGTGGCCGCCCCCAGCGCGGCCACCAGGAAGCCCGCCGAGAAGCAGCCGGCCGATACGGCCATCGCCCAGCGCGGGCCGTTCCGCTCCACGAGAGTGCCGCCGAAGGCGGCCGACAGCCCCAGCATGACGATCGCCACCTGGAACGGGAGCGCCGACGCCGTCCCGGACAGGCCGAGCGACGACTCCAGCGGCGGTTTGAAGACGCTCCAGGCGTACGCCTGACCGATGGCGAGATGAATGGACAGCGCGGCGGGCGGAACGAGCCAGCGGCTCCATCCCGGAGGCGCGACGGTACGCGAGCGGGCGGACATGAGCCGGAAGGTACAGCGCGCGGCGATCCGGCGGAAAGGCCACCGGCCTTGCGGCGCAGGCCAGTTCGAGCGATCCGCGCCGCGCCGCCCCCGCCGCTATCCGGCCGCGTCCGCCGCGGCCCGCACCTCCGCCACGTCGATCTTCTTCATGCCCATCATCGCCTGCATGGCCCGCCGAGCCCGCCCCGGGTCAGGATCGGCGAGCAACGCCTTCATCTCGGCGGGCACCACCTGCCACGACAGCCCGTACTTGTCCTTCAGCCACCCGCACGGCCCTTCCTCGCCGCCCTCCGAGAGCCTGGCCCAGTAGTAGTCGACCTCCTCCTGGTCCGCGCAGTCGATCGTCAGCGAGATCGCCTCGTCGAAGGTGAACTGCGGCCCGCCGTTGAGCGCGAGGTAGTCCTGCCCGTCGAGCGAGAACTCCACGGTCAACACGGTCCCGGCGGGCCGCGGCGCGGCTTCGCCGTAGTGCAGCACGGACTTGATCCCGGAGTTGGGAAAGACGGACACGTAGAAGTCGGCGGCGTCCTTGCCGTTGGTGTCGAACCAGAGGGTGGGGGTGATGCGGGGCATGGGGACTCCTGTTGGTGAGGGGTTCTGTACGTACGGTGACATCGGGGTGGGGTGGGCGCTACTTGTTCGGGGGGTTTGTTTCCCCGGCCCCGCCGCGTGGGGGGCGGACGGGCTGGATGTGCTGGTTACGGTCCGCACCATCCAGCCCGTCCGGCGTTTGAGGACGCGCCCGGAGGGCGCTGGGGTCCGGGGTCTCCCCGGTTTCGGGAAGGGGCGG